>NZ_JHVK01000015.1 GCF_000620105.1 Microvirgula aerodenitrificans DSM 15089
TAGCCGTCCTCGTCGCGGTGCGCCGAGTCGCCGGCCAGGTAGTACTGGCCGTTGAACTCGTCCGGGAAGTAGGTCTTGCGGAAGCGGTCGGCATCGTTCCAGATGGTGCGGACCAGGCTCGGGAACGGACGCTTGATGACCAGGAAGCCGCCATTGCCAAGTTCGACCGGCGCGCCGGATTCGTCGACGATATCGGCCATGATGCCCGGCAGCGGCAGGGTGCAACTGCCCGGCTTGGTCGCCACCGCGCCCGGCATCGGCGCGATCATCGCGCTGCCGGTTTCGGTCTGCCACCAGGTGTCGACGATCGGGCAACGACCGCCGCCAACCACTTCGTAGTACCACATCCACGCTTCCGGGTTGATCGGCTCGCCGACCGTGCCGAGCAGGCGCAGGCTGGACAGGTCGAACTGCTTCGGCAGATCGGCGCCGAGCTTGATCAGCGAACGGATCGCCGTCGGGGCGGTGTAGAAGGTGGTGACCTTGTGGCGTTCGATCATGCTCCAGAAGCGGCTGGCGTCCGGGTAGGTCGGCACGCCCTCGAACACGACCTGGGTCGCGCCCATCGCCAGCGGGCCGTAGCAGATGTAGGTGTGGCCGGTGATCCAGCCGACGTCAGCCGTGCACCAGAACACGTCGTCCGGCTTGTAGTCGAACGCCCAGCGGAAGCTGTTGGCGGCGCCGAGCAGGTAGCCGGCGCTCGAATGCTGGATGCCCTTCGGCTTGCCGGTCGAACCGGAGGTGTACAGGATAAACAGCGGGTGATCGGCTTCGACCCAGGTCGGTTCGCAGTCGAGCGGCAGACCGGCGGTCAGCTCGTCCCAGCCGATGTCGCGCGCACCCATCGGCGTATTGCCGGCGGTACGCTTCTGCACGATAACCTTCTCGACGCTGTCGCAACCGCCGGCGTCCAGCGCTTCGTCAACAGTCGCCTTCAGCGGCACGGTCTTGCCGCCGCGCATGCCTTCGTTGGCGGTAATGACGATTTTGGCGCCGGCATCGATGATGCGGTCGCGCAGCGCGCCGGCGGAGAAGCCGCCGAACACCACCGAGTGAATGGCGCCGATGCGGGCGCAAGCCTGCATGGCAATGACGGCCTGCACCGTCATCGGCATGTAGATGACCACGCGGTCACCCTTTTCCACGCCGAGCTTTCTCAGGCCGTTGGCAAACTGGCACACCTGTTCATACAGGCTGCGGTAGCTGATCGGGGTGGACTGTCCGTCATCGGACTCGAAAATGATGGCGGTCTTGTCGCCATGCTGGTCGAGGTGACGGTCAAGGCAATTCCAGGAGACGTTCAGCAGGCCATCGTCGAACCATTTGAAGAACGGGGCATTGCTGCCGTCGAAGGTGCGGGTGAACGGCTTGTGCCAGCTCAGCAGTTCGCGGGCCAGGTCGGCCCAGAAGCCTTCGTAATCGTTGTTCGCGCGTTCGCAGACGGTGTTGTATGCCTCCATGCCGGACAGGGTGGCGTTCTGACGGAAAGCGTCGATCGGCGCGAAACTGCGGGTTTCCTTGAGTACGGATTCGATGGTGGACATGGCTGATTCTCCTTGGACATCTGTGAGACTGGTGTGGGGCAGTCCGGGTTGGGGCTTCCCCGACCCGGACTGCCGCCTCCCCGGTGGTGGCCGGGAAGGCCCCGCCCGTTTCCGGGCGGGTGACTTGCTTTAGTGCTTGGATGCGCCGGTGGCGCCGATGCCGGTCATGGCCCGCACGAACTGGGCGTCAAACCTGGCACGTTCTTCGTTCGCGGTACGCGAGTTGTCGAGGACCGAGATGAGCCAGGTGCTCAGGAACGCCAGGGTCATCGAGAACAGGGCCGGGTTCTTGAACGGGAACAGCGGGGCGTCATGCTTCAGCACATCGACCCAGACCGTCGGCCCGAGCAGGATCATGACCACGGCCGAGACCAGACCGATGGCACCGCCGAGCACGGCACCGCGGGTGGTCAGGCCCTTCCAGAACATGGACAGGAACAGGATCGGGAAGTTGGCCGATGCGGCGACCGAGAAGGCCAGGCCGACCATGAAGGCGACGTTCTGCGTTTCGAAGGCGATGCCGAGGATAATCGACAGCACGCCGAGCACCAGGGTGGTGATCTTCGACACACGGATTTCGTCCGCTTCGTTGGCCTTGCCCTTCTTGAACACGCTGGCGTACAGGTCATGCGACACCGCCGAGGCACCGGACAGGGCCAGACCCGACACCACAGCAAGAATCGTCGCGAATGCCACCGCCGAGATGAAGCCGAGGAACAGGTCGCCGCCCACGGCATCGGCCAGGTGGACCGCCGCCATGTTCGCACCGCCCAGCAGCTTGCCGCCCAGATTGCCGCCTTCGAAGAAGTTCGGGTTGGTGCCGACCAGCAGGATCGCGCCGAAGCCGATGATGAAGGTCAGGATGTAGAAGTAGCCGATGAAGCCCGTCGCGTAGAACACCGACTTGCGTGCTTCCTTGGCGTTCTTCACCGTGAAGAAGCGCATCAGGATGTGCGGCAGGCCTGCGGTACCGAACATCAGGGCGATGCCGAGCGAGATCGCGTCGATCGGGTTGGACACCAGCTGGCCCGGTTCCATGATCGCCAGATGCTTGCTGTGGACTTCGACCGACTTGGCGAACAGCGCCTCGGGGCTGAAGCCGACGTAGGCCAGCACCATGACCGCCATGAAGGTTGCACCGGACAGCAGCATGATCGCCTTGATGATCTGCACCCAGGTGGTGGCCAGCATGCCGCCGAAGGTCACGTACAGGACCATCAGCACGCCGACCATGACCACGGCCGACGAGTAGTTCATGCCGAACAGCAACTGGATCAGCTTGCCGGCACCGACCATCTGCGCGATCAGGTAGATCGACACCACAATCAGCGTGCCGGTCGCGGCCAGCGAGCGGACCGGGGTCTGCTGCAGGCGGTAGCTGGCGACGTCGGCAAACGTGTATTTGCCGAGGTTGCGCAGCCGCTCCGCGATCAGGAACAGAATCACCGGCCAGCCGACCAGGAAGCCCATCGAGTAGATCAGGCCGTCATAGCCGGAGGTGTACACCATGGCGGAAATGCCGAGGAAGGACGCGGCGGACATGTAGTCGCCAGCGATGGCGAGTCCGTTCTGGAAGCCGGTGATGCCGCCACCGGCTGCATAGAAGTCGGACGCAGAACGCGTGCGGCGGGCAGCCCAGTAGGTGATGCCCAGCGTGAACGCGACAAACACGAAGAACATGATGATGGCGTGCATGTTCAGCGGTTGCTGCTTCACGTCACCTTCGATCGCGCCGGCGGCAAGCGCGGCGAGCGGGAGCAGGGCGATGGCACCCCCTCCCAGAATGGAAAGCCAGCGTTGTTTCATGCGTTCACCTCATCGACAATTTGCTGATTGAGCTGGTCGAACTCGGTATTCGCCCGGCGCACATAGATGCCGGTCAGGACGAAAGCCGACAGAATGATGCCGATACCCACCGGGATGCCCCAGGTGGTCACGCCGCTGCTGCTGATGGGCGTGCCGAGCGTATGCGGCGAAAAAGCCAGAATCAGGATGAAGCCGTAGTAAATGACCAGCATGGCGATCGAGAGCGCCCAGCCGAAGCTGGTTTTCTTGTGCACCAGCTCTGCGAACTTCGGGTTTTGTTGTACCCGTTTTAGGACTTCGTCGTTGTTCATCGTTTCCTCCTTTGGGTGGCGCGGACAGCGAAGGTCCGGCACGCAATGGAATGTACGTTGACGTTGACGTCAGCCTCCAATCGCAATTTTTGATGCAGAAAATCACGCAGACTGATGCTGTGGTGCACAAACCCAGTACTGGCAAGGCTTTGCGGGCTGTTAATGACACTGGGAAGTGCGAGAAAAATTGGAATTTTTGCTCTAATTTACTGCTGTCGCTTGTCATGACCCCTGTAGAATCAAGGTCAATAATTGGGAATGAGCGTCGCTTTTCGTCGCCCTGGTGACGTGGGCGGCGGCCAGCCAGACCAGGAGGAGTAGATGGAACTCTATCAATTGCGCACCTTTGTCACCGTGGCCCAGCAGGGACACCTGACCCAGGCCGCCGAACTGCTGCACCTGAGCCAGCCAGCCGTTACCGCACAGATCAAGGCGCTGGAAGAAGACATGGGCATGCCGCTGTTCGACCGCAGCGCCGGTGGTGTCCGGCTGACGCGGGCCGGCGAGGAATTGCTGCCGCGGGCCCAGTCGATCCTGACGTCCAGCCGCGATCTGCTGAACCACGCGCGCGGGCTGAAAGGCCAGTTGGCGGGACGGGCCATCATCGGCACCATCACCACGCCGGAAATGCTGCATATCGGGCCGTGGATTGCGTCGCTGGTGGAAAAATACCCGCTACTGGATATCCAGATCCGTCACAACGTGACCGGCGTCATTCTGAACCAGGTGCGCAAGAAGGAAATCGACGCCGGCTTCTATATCGGCAAGAACCCGTATGTGAACGTCAATACCGTGCACCTGGCCGACATCCACTTCCGGGTCATGGTGCCGAACGGCTGGCGCGAACGGATCGAAAGTGGCGGGCCGAAGGCGCTGGGCAAGATTCCGTGGGTCGGCATGTCGTCGCTGTCGAGTTTCAACAAGCTCTGTAGCGAATTGTGGCGCGAACTCAATATTGCCCCGAAAAAACTGATCGACGTCGACCATGTCCCGATCATGGCGACGCTGATGTCGGTCGGTATCGGTGCAGTGCTGATGCGCGAGGACGATGCCATTCGCGCCGACGCCGACGGCATGGGCTATCTGGTGCCCGATGTGGTCAAGACTGCCGAACTGCAGTTCATCTATCCGGCTGATCGCGATGGCGATCCGGTCATCGATGCGTTGCGCGTCGAACTGGCCAGCGAATGGCGCGGTCTGGGCGTGCCTGCTCCCGGGGCGCAGCCATAACCCTGCTGGCGGTGTGAATTTCGCCCCGGCAGCGCAGGCCGTATGCTGGCCGCTTTCCCTCAGCCGTTATCGCCATGCCGACCCTGCAACAGCGCCTGCTTCCTTCCCGCCATGCCGCGGTGCATGCCGAATTCGCCCGCCGGGTATTGCCGACCCCGCTGCCGTCGCCACGGCTGGCGATCGTCAACACCGCACTGGCCGCGTCGCTCGGCATCGACGCGCCGACGGCCGACGCGGTGGGTACGGTCGCCCTGCTGGCCGGCAATGCCGGCGGAGAAGCGGCGGCCACGGTCTACGCCGGTCATCAGTTCGGTGTGTGGGTGCCGCAGCTTGGCGATGGCCGTGCCTTGCTGCTCGGCGAGATCGACAGTGCGGACGGCCCGCAGGAAATCCAGCTGAAAGGAGCCGGGCAGACGCCGTATTCGCGCATGGGTGACGGCCGTGCCGTGCTGCGTTCGTCAATCCGCGAATACCTGTGTTCCGAAGCGATGCACGGGCTGGGCATTCCGACCACGCGGGCGCTGAGCATGGTGACCTCGCCGGCCAGGGTGCGGCGCGAGCAGATGGAAACGACGGCGGTGGTGGCCCGGGTGTCACCGAGTTTCATCCGCTTCGGCCACTTCGAGTTCTTTGCCCACCACGGCCGGCTGGAGGCCCTGCGTGCGCTGGCCGACTACGTGATCGACCGCCATTTCCCTGCCTGCCGCGCCCATGCCGACCCGGTGCTGGCGCTGTTCGGCGAGGTGGTGGCCCGCACGGCGACGCTGATGGCCGACTGGCAGGTGGTCGGCTTCTGTCACGGGGTGATGAATACCGACAATATGTCCATCCTCGGCCTGACGCTCGACTATGGACCGTTCGGCTTTCTGGATGGTTTCGATGCTGGCCACATCTGCAACCACTCCGATCCGTCCGGCCGCTATGCGTGGGACCGCCAGCCCGGCATCGGCCAGTGGAATCTGGCCTGCCTGGCCAGCGCCCTGCTGCCGCTGACCGGGCAGGCCGGGCTGGAAGCCGCGCTGGCACGCTATACCGGGCTGTTCGAGACCGCACTGGCCGCGCGCTTTGCCGCCAAGCTGGGTCTTGCCGACTGGGAGGACGAGCGGGACTGGCCGCTGCTGACGGCGCTGCTCGAACAGATGAATGCCGAGCGGACCGACTGGACGCTGTTCTGGCGCCGGCTGGGTGATTTTGCCGCGCAGCGCAATGAGGCGGTTCGTGACCTGTTTGTCGATCGCGAGCGCTTTGATCGCTGGGCCGCCGACTATCGCCGCCGCCTGCACGGTGACGCGGCCGCACGCGGCCGGGCGATGCAGGCGGTCAACCCGCGCATCGTGCTGCGCAACTGGATGGCCGAGGCGGCGATCCGGGCGGCGGAACAGGAAGATTTCTCGCTGATGGCGGCACTGGCTGCGGCGCTGGCCCGGCCGTACGCCGACGGCATCGGCGACGAGGCCTGGGCCGGTCTGCCGCCGGACTGGGCCGACGGGCTGTCCGTCAGTTGTTCGAGCTGAGTGCGGCCAGATCGGCGAGCGGGTCAGCGCTGAAGCGCGGGCCGCCGGCATCGACCCACAAACCGCCCATCTGACCGGGACGCCAGTCCGGCAGCACCCAGCGCTCGCGCTGGTCGCGTCCGACACGGTGATAGTGGTGACCCGGGCGATGGGTATGGCCATGGATCAGCGTGGCCCCGGGATGCGCTGCCAGCAGGCTGGCCACGGCGCCGGCATTGACGTCCATGATTGCGGCCGGCTTGTCTGCCTTGTCGGCCTGGCTGCGTGCGCGCAGCGCACGGGCGATGGCGCGACGAATGGACAACGGCAGGTGTTCCAGCAACCAGCGCCGGGCAGGACGGCGGATGGCGGCACGGTAGCGCTGGTAGGCGACATCATCGGTGCACAGGCTGTCGCCGTGGCTGAGCAGGTAGCGGCGGTCGTACAGGGTGACGGTGGCCGGATCGTCGAGCAGGCTGACCCCGGTCCGGGCGGCAAAGCGCCGGCCGATCAGGAAATCGCGGTTGCCGTTCATGACCCGGACCGGCGTGATGGCGGTAAAGGCGGCCAGACGCGCCTGCAGGTCACTGGAGAAGGGCGTGTCGTCGTCGTCGCCCAGCCAGGCATCGAACAGGTCGCCAAGCAGGTAGAGCGCGTCGATGCGCCCGCTGGCTTCGCCGAGCAGGGCGGTGAAACGGTCATTGAAGGCCGGAGTATCGGCAGACAGGTGCAGGTCGGACAGGAAAAGGGTGGCCACGTAGGGTGCGGTCCGGCAAGGAGTGCCATGCGGGTTGGAAGAGCGGGCGCAGCGGGCAGGCACCGGCGCCATGGCAGCCGTCGGTACCCGCCTTCATCAGCAGCCGGAACGGTGCGGGCCAGACGCCTGCGCCGTTCCGGCCGGGCGGATCAGGCCGCGGCGGCTTCGACCACTTCGGCCTTTTCGACCACGACGTCTTCCAGCGGCACATCCTGGTGCATGCCGCGGCGGCCGGTCTTGACCGTCTTGATATTGTCGACCACGTCCTTGCCATCGACCACTTCACCGAACACGCAGTAGCCGAAACCCTGTGCATCCGCGCTCTTGAAGTCGAGGAAATCGTTGTCGGCCACATTGATGAAGAACTGCGCCGACGCCGAGTGCGGGGCGCTGGTGCGGGCCATGGCCACGGTGTAGATCTTGTTCGACAGACCGTTGGCGGCCTCGTTCTCGATCGGTTCGCGGGTCGGCTTCTGCACCATGCCGGCAGCGAAACCGCCGCCCTGGATCATGAAGCCGTTGATGATGCGATGGAACACGGTGCCATCGAAATGGCCGTCGCGCACATACTGCTCGAAGTTGGCAACGGTCTTCGGCGCTTTGTCGGCGAACAGTTGCAGGGTGATGACGCCGAAGTTGGTGGTCAGCTTGATCATTACAGTCTTTCCTGGGAGAAATTACGGAAGCAGCGTGGCTTTTTCGATCAGGACCGGCGTGGCCGGCACATCCTGATACATGCCCTGCCGGGTCGTCCTGCTTTTGGCGATGCGGTTCACGACATCCATGCCCTTGACCACGCGGCCGAACACGGCATAGCCATAGCCTTGCGTGGTCGGTGCCCGGTAGTTGAGAAAGGCGTTGTCAGCCACATTGATGAAGAACTGGGCGCTGGCCGAGTTCGGGTCCGAAGTGCGGGCCATGGCCAGCGTGCCGAGCTCGTTCTTCAGGCCATTATTGGCTT
The DNA here is from genome assembly GCF_000620105.1 of Microvirgula aerodenitrificans DSM 15089. Lineage (NCBI taxonomy): Bacteria > Pseudomonadati > Pseudomonadota > Betaproteobacteria > Neisseriales > Aquaspirillaceae > Microvirgula > Microvirgula aerodenitrificans. The sequence continues at coordinate 8,103 of NZ_JHVK01000015.1, forward strand.
CGTTCGGAATCGGTGCACGGGTCGGCTTTTCCTTGAACGTGCGGTCAAAGCCGCCGCCCTGGACCATGAAACCGTCGATCACGCGATGAAACTGCGTGCCGTCATAGAAGCCGTCTTTCACATACTGGGTAAAGTTGGCGACAGTCTTCGGCGCCTGCTCCGGATAGAGCTCGACTTCGACCGTACCCTGGCTGGTCTTCAACGCAACATGCGGGTTGGCGGCCAGCGCCGTCAGTGAGCACAGGCCCAGCGCGAGCGCGACAAGCGTGGTTTTCATCAAGAGTCCTTGCTGGCGTTGTACTTGAGTGCCGAATTCTAGCACGTTGGCCCTTTTCTTCCTGTCGGCCGCGCGGGGTTTTCGCGACAAAATCACTGGCCGGCCACTGCCGGGGTGGATGACGGCCGGCGGCGGCAGATCATAAAAACCACAGTAATGGCTGAGTCATTTGCCATGCCGTTTTTCGCGGAGTAGGGTCTTTTCCGAAGGCCAAGGATAAATTCGGGGGCTGCGTTTGCCTGTTCAGTCATCGCTGCAGGTTCAAGTGGCGCCTGAATTTCCATTTGTGTCACCTCTCATTGAAAATCCTGCGCAGGCAATGATGTAGGCCACCTACAAGGTATCCGATATGATTTGCCGAATCATGACTGGCGTCATGGCCGCAGCCTGCCTGCCGGCGATCGCCAGCGCAGGCACAATGCAGAGTGCCTGCCTGGCCACTGCAGATTCAAATATCTGCATCACAGGAGAAAGTCCAACGCTGGATCTGGTATCCAATCCTGTTCTGGCCCGCCATTTCAAGGGAAAGGAAAAGGAAAAACGGCTGATTGTCAATGGTGATGCCAAAGTCTATCTGTATGGCCAGGGCCGATTCATGCAGCCATTGGCGGCCATCGACAGCAGTACATACGTCACGAAGCGGGATAGCCTGGCAAGGAAAGCGCTGTCCTTCTACATGGTGCCCCGCGCCTGCTTTTTTCAGCATGAACGGCAGCAGGGACTCAGCCTTTGCAGCGAGCCGGGTGCAGATATGGCCATGCCGTCCAGTATGGACAGAAAAACATCCTCGATCCGTATCCCAAAGGGAATCCGGGTTTATGCATCGTATGACCGGATAGGTACGCGGGCGGAGCGCTGGTATGCATACGACGACAGCGATGTGGACATGGCAACCCTGGCCGCGAACGGGCAGCAGGACAGTATCCGGAAAATAAAAGTGGCCCGGACCCGCGTTGGCTGCGATCGCGGCTGCCCCATCGGGGTTTCGGACAGCTATGCACTCGATGCCATTTTTGGCGACATGTGGAATGGCCCGCTTTTTGACAGAAAAACATTCCAGTTCACCTTCAGGACCGGGCGAGGCTCCATGTTCGAGGTCTCGCTGGATGGCCATGGCGGCGTCAGTTTCGTGCTGCATGGCGGTGTGCTGTACATTTATCACGCAGGTGCGAATCGTGCACAATTTTCCTCGGTATCCATCGCCAGTGATGTCCGGTATCTGTCGCTTGCGATTGAACTGATTACCAATGAATATATTCGCTATCAGGTTATTGGGCTTGACCACAGCAAGAAAATGCTGGGTGTGTCGCCCATTTTTTCAAAATTCCCGAATTACGCACCGGTGGGCGGAGAGATAAAGAATGATCCGTTAAAAAGAAGCACCTTTACCATCAAATCAAGAAGTCAGGATGTGCAGATTGAAAATCTGACTTTTGCGGTAATGGTGAAACCGGAAAAGGACAAAAAACGCTCTGCTGCCGGCCTGGCCATGTGCTACCTCATGCCTGTTCTGGCTATTTACAATTATGTGACCAGCGGGGTGTGCAATCAGCCGGATCGGCTGTATCGCTATCTGAAAGGCATGGTCATTCCCCGGAAAGCGCTGATGCTTCATGTGGCCGGCGATGCCGATGCGAAGCCGAGAGACACGTTCGCTCGGTATGGCATGCCGGCTTTCAGCAAAATCAACGAACTCCTGATGAACGGGCGCAATCAATTCCAGGCCTACGGCATAGCGCGGGCATGCAGACTGCCGATGGAAATCGTGCTGGTACCACGCGATGCGGACCGCGCGGTGAAACGCGGCACGGACCACCATTGCCTTGTCCGGACGCAAGATATCCTGAGTGCCTTCAACCGGGTGTTCGGTGATACCCGGGATGCCTCCCTGTTCAACAGGGTGATCGCCAACATCATCGAAACCGGCTCTACCGGTCATGCGAGCAGTGAGCCGCAGGCAGAGCAGCATCTGGTCCGCCTGGTACTGGCATCAGCACGGCAGCAGGATGTGGATACCATAGGGACTGCCATCCTGGCTTATTCCAGCGCGGCCTCCCTGTACTATGCCTCGGCGCTTCAGGTCTTGAATCCGGAGGACGTGCCCGACCCGGGCGGGGAGGCGCCGGACATGGCCCCGTCAGATGCCGAGATGGTACATGCTCCGCTTGGCGAGTACCGGCTGGACCTCCAGCGCAGTGTGGCCAGGACGATCCCTCCGAGGCGGTGGCAGGGCAGGCACTGGGTTGCGACCGATCAGGATTTCACCACGACCGTGTTTCCGGCCTCGCAGGCAAGGCGCAACAACCCGGCCTTTGCTGCGCTCTATGTCGAACTGCAGTCCTGGGCTTCCCGGTTTGACGATAATGCCACCGTGGGGATGGCTTCCGTGCCATCACAGCTGCCTATCTCATTGCGACGCTGGGGGTATGCGTTGTCAACGACGTTTGTCCAGGAAGCCACGCAGGGCTTCAGGCTGGGATCCCATGTCGTGGCCGTCTATTTCCGTGGCCGCCTGGTCAGCATGCTGCTTGGAGAAATCAGGGAAGGCGTTGGCGAGGTCATCTCGATCGTCTCCCACCCGCAAAGCGTGCTCAAGCCGTACACCGAAAGCAGCCTGCGTGGCGGTGGCAGCCGGGCGCTGGAGGCATTCATTGCGCTGTGCCGGGAACGCAATGTCAGAAGCATTGCCGCCCGCGCCGTCACGCCACCGTCAGCCACAATGCATGCCCGGCTTGGTTTCCGGCTGGCAGATGAACTGTAGGCGGCTTATTTCAACACCTGCAGCGGGCGCGTCAGCTGGTCCTTCAGGACCTGCTGCTTTTCTGCATCGGTTTTCTTGTCCTTGACCAGGGCATTGAAGTCCAGCGCGTAGGTCGGGGCGGGCAGGGCACCGGTGATCTTGATCGGTACATTCAGTCCCTTGAGTTTCGGGAACTCTACCGGATTGGCGCGCACATTGAATGCATAGTCGACGATGTTCTGGCTCAGATCGAGCTTGCCCTGGCCATTGAGGTCGATCAGCGGTGAGGCCAGCTTCAGGTCATGGTTGCGACCGACGCCCTTGTCGAAGGCAAAGCTTGCCGACAGCCGCTGGAACGGCGTCTTCTGCTTCAGGTCGCTGGCGATGGTCTGCGTACCCCATTGCGACAGCTCGGCCGGCAGGTTCTTCAGCGCTTCGACCAGATTGATGCCGGTCAGCGCACCCTCGGACAGGCTGACCGACAGTGTGCCGCCCAGCGTGCTGCGCAGCTCGTCGAACGTGCGTCCGCTGGCCGTCAGGTCGGCGGCACCGTTGCCGCGCCCTTCGATGCGGCTGAAGTCGAACAGGTCCTTCAGCAGAGGATGCACATTCATGTGCGACAGCTTCTGGTCGATGTGCAGCGACGGCGTGGGGTCGTTGCTGATGCTCAGCGTACCGGCCAGCACCCCCTGGTAGATCTGGGCGGTAAAGCGGTTGATGTCGACGCCGGTGCTGCTCGCCCTGACATCCATGTCGACCTGCTGCACCGAGAAACGGCCGACGTCGAACTGGCCGATGGCGACCCGGCCGTTCAGATCGACATCGGACAGCCAGTCGAGGTTGATCTTCTGGCTGGAACGCAGCAGCGGGGCCAGCGGCCCGTCCTGCGCCGGCAGGTAGCGGTTCAGGTCGAGCCGGGCCAGCGTCAGCGAGACGTCGTGATGCGGCCTGGTAAAGCTCTTCTGGCGGATGTCCAGATCGAGCCGGGCCCCGTCGAACAGACCGCTGAGGCGGGACTGCAGCGTTTCCGCCTGCAGGTCGGCGTCAATCTGGCCGGTCAGCTCGGTGCGGATCACGCCGCGCGGCAGGTAGGGCGTGCTCAGCGCGGCGCGCACACCGGCCGGTTGCAGCCGGAGCGACGACAGACCGTCCATCACGGCCGGTGCCGAATACTCGACCTTCAGCCGGTTCTTGCCGTTTTCCCACTGGAAGTTGCCGGCAATATTCTGCGCCTGGCTCCGGCCGTTGGCCGAGCGGACATTGCTGGCCTGGCCGTCCAGCAGATAGTGGGTTTCCTGGTCGCCCAGGTTCAGCGCAAAGCGCACCGACGGCGCAAAGATGCCGTCGGCGGACAGGTCCAGTTTCGGCGCGCGGATGACGGCGGTGGCGGCGGGTTTGGCGGTTTCCAGCTTGAGTTCCAGCTGGCTGGCCTCAAGCAGTCCCCTTGCCTGGTTCAGCATCAGGCTGCCGGTCAGCTGTGCCGACAGCACCTGCATGCGGGGCAGGTGGGTTCTGGCATCGAGCGCGAAACCGTCGACGCGGACCTGGTCGTCGGCGATCGAGACCGGCAGCTTGCCATGCAGATCGAACTGGCGGCCGTCCCAGGCCAGTTGCGTCGACACCTCGATCTCGCCGCTGTCTTCCATATTGCCTGCATCAAGACGCAGGGCGGTCAGCCGGCCCTTGCGTCCGGAAATCTCGTCGCGCCAGCTGATGTCGCCATCGGCAATGGACAGATCGTCCAGCTTGACGTGCACGCGTTCGTTCTGCTGCCGGGCATCGAACAGGTCGGCAATGTTCATCGTGCCGTCCGGGCGCCGGATGACGGTCGCATCGACGCCGAGCAGGCGCACCTGCCTGACCAGATAGTGCTTTTGCAGCAAGGGCAGCCAGGCGAAGCGCAGCTCGATCCGGCGCATGGCGGCAAAATCGCTGTGGCCGTCCGCCTCGCTCAGCGACACATTGTCGACCGCGATCCCGGGACGCGGCCAGAACAGCGGGGAAACCGGGCCGCTGACCTTCAGCGTGCGGCCCTGGGCGGCAAAGGCGTGTTCAAGCTCGCGGCGAGCGGCATCGCTGTCGAATTGCCACAGCAGCAGCAGGAAAACCGCCAGGCCGGCGATAACAGTTGTCAGCAGCGCATAAACCGCGGTTTTCAGCCAGAAGCGACCAGAGTTGAAATTCATCAGGTGTCGCAATTGCGGTCAGTGTGGGTCAGTGGGAAATCCGGTCCGGTCCCGATGGGCGCTGGGCCGTGAAGAGTCGGCGCGCCAGGGCAGCCAACGGCAAGCCGCGATTCTAACAGATCCGGGCCTGCCCATGCATGCCGGGCAGCCCGGGCAGGCCACCGAAACCACAGGAACGCGCGGGATGGCACGCGAATTTGTCCTGCCGGCGCGCTTGCCATAGCGTCATGCCATCGAGGTGAAAACCGTGATGGAGGCTGGGCATGCGGCATTTTCTGGCTGAATGGAAAACCATTATTGCATTGATCATGGTGGCCCCCGGCGCCGGCGCCGGCGAGCCGTTTGCCTGCCTGCTGGGCGCCAGTGCCGGTCGCTGCGTGACGGAGGAGGACCCACTGTTCGACCTGGAGGCGGCACGGGGCCGGCGGCAATGGACTGCCGGCGTGGTCAACCACCTCCACGTCGGCGGGAATGCCAAACTGTACCTGTCGCCGAACCGGCTGTACCAGCCGCCATACCGGATCCTGACCCGCAATGGCGAACTGGCTGTGTCGGGCAGGGTCGCTTCCGCCTTTCTGGTACCGCAAGCCTGCTTCTACGCACAGCCGAAGTCGGTCGGGCCGGCACAGTGTCGCGAGCCCGGCAGTCCGCTGGCGCTGACGGCGGGGTCCGGCGGGAAGATCGCCTCGGTCAGCATTCCCCAGGGACTGAGGGTCTACGCATCCGGCCGCGATCCGGCACGCGGCAGCATCGTCTTCAACCCGCCGGGGGCGGATCTGGCCGTGCCGGCACGGCCTGGCCTGCGCCAGTTCGACGTGGCCCGGACAAGGATCGGCTGCCATCGCGAGTGCCCGCTCGGCGAAACCGACAGCTATGCGATAGATGCCATTTACGGCGAACTCTGGAACCACGCGTTCTTCGACATCAAGACCTTTCAGTTCACGTTCAGCATCCGCCGCCCGACATCCTGGATGGAAATCACCCATGCCGGGCGCTTCCCGCTCCGTTTCAGCCTTGATCGCGGGCGACTCGGCCGGGGCCACGGCTCGCTCTCGCCCCCCGTCGGCCAGCCGCACGCACTCGATCCGGCAACCCGCTTCCTGACCCTGGCTTTCGAGCGCGAAGGGGAACGGGCCCTGCGCTATCAGGTCCTGGAACTCGGCGCGAACCGGCAGCTGCTGCGTGCCTCGCCACTGGCCGAGCTGTTCAACGGCACAAAGCCGGACGGGGTCGTGCCAGAAACCTTCACCATCCTGTCGCACAGCCCTGACGTCCGGCTGGCGAGCCTGTCATTCGCCGTGGGAACCGGGCCGAAAAGGGCCTACCGTTCCTATGGCCTGGCGCTGTGCTATGCCAATCCGCTGCTGGCCATCTTCAACTACGTGGTGCAGGGGAAGTGCAACCAGCCCGAAGCGATCCATCGCTATATAAAGGGTGACATGCCGCCGCGCAACGCCATGCTGCTGCACGTCGCCGGCGACCTCTCGCCGCTCGGCCGCAGCAACCACGTGCAGCCGGTCATCCCCCCGCTGACCCGGGTCCGGGAACTCTTCACCGACCGGCAGGACCCCTTCCTGCTGTACGGTACGTCGCGCGCGTGCGGAATCACGGTGGAGCGCATCCTGATGCCGAGGCGCTTCATGCGGCGCGGCCTCGACGGCGATCCTGCCGCGTGCGCGTACTGGACGCTGGACATCCTGACCGTATTTCATCGCCTCTACGGAGCCCGGTGGGATGTGGCGTTCTTCAATGGCGTGATCGATCGCATCATCCGGCATGGCACGGTGGAACAACACACCGGCATGAATCCGGCCGAGATTGCCCGCTTGATCGAGCGGGTGCAGAACCTGTACGCCACCCAGCGCGAACGGCTGGCCCAGATCAGACATGCTCATGACGTGGCGGCATCACTGTTCTATTCGTCCTCGTACGGAAGGCTGATTCCTGACGACTTCCCCTCCGGGAATGTGACTGACCAGTTCCAGCCGATCGTGGTTACGCCGGACACCCCTGCCGCCATTGGCCGCTATGAACTTGATGTAACCCGTTTCACCCCCCTGCCTGATTCTCCCCGGCTGTGGCGACAAGGCAACTGGGTCGAAGCGCCGGCCGATTTCCGCGTGGCGGTTTTCGACCAAAGCAGGCTGCAGGATCCGGCCTATCGCGAAGTGACTTCGACGCTGGAAGGGTGGCTGGCGGCCTATGGCGCCGCAGGCAGCGCCCTCAGCGACGATTCGGACAGCGAGGAAGAAGGGGCGGCGGGGCGCCCCCCGGGGATGGCGACCTCTCGGCTGGCGCACTGGGGCAGCTCGCTGACGTCTAACCTGTTGCTGGAAATGAGGCCGCCCCTTGCCCCGGGCAGGGTGCTGGTGGCGGTGTACTACCAGGACCGCCTGGCATCACTCGTGCAGGGGACGCTGAACGGCGGGCAGGCCACGGTCGAATACGTGTTGTCCCGGCCAGACAGCGTATTGCCGCCTTATACGGCATACAGTGTGCGCGGTGCCGGCCGGCGGGCGCTGACCGAATTCATCCGCTTGTGCATGGCCAGAGGGGTCCGGACCCTCGCCGCCCACGCCGTCACGCCGCCATCCGCCAGCCTGCATGCGGGACTGGGCTTCCGCCTGCTGGACGATCTGTGAGTATTCCCGCACAGCGCGGACCCGTTGCGATAAAAAAACCACACGATGAAGTTGTTTGCGGTTTGTGATTTGCCTGCGCCGTATTGATGATATTAAGGTGGTCGTGTGAGTTAATCACACGGCGGGTCGATATTGGTTATGGTCTCTGCATGGAGGCAATGTTGCTGTGCGCGGGAAATTAATTCCTGTCTCTCCCTCAATCAAATTATGAGCTATTTGCTATGAAAAAATGCACATTACTGGCGCTGACACTGCTGCCTGCGGCTGCAATGGCCGATGCAACGCTGTATGGAAAACTGGCGGTCGGAGTCGAGTACGGGAAGGCTGCCGACTATTCCTTTCAGACAGACCCGAAAGCAACCAGTGACGAACTGTTTTATGAACAATACAAGGCCGGCATGCTGGTAGGGGATAATGGTTCCTTTATCGGCTTCAAGGGCAACGAGAGTCTGGGCAATGGCCTGAAGGCGATCTGGCAGGTCGAGCAGAAACTGCGGCTGGATGGCAGTGCTGATGGTGACGGAGCGAAGTGGGCGACCCGCAACAGCTTTGTCGGCCTGTCCGGTGGCTTCGGCACGCTGCGGCTTGGCAATCTCGGCACCTACCTGAAGGACGACATGCAGAAAGTCGACCCCTGGGCCTATGGTGACGGGGTCAACGGCCTGTCCATCCTGTCGACCAACTGGCTGGACGACTATGTCCGCAATGCCATCCGTTATGACAGCCCGGAACTGGCGGGTTTCAAACTGACTGCACTGTACGGGGTCGACGAGGTTCGTCACTATGCAGCAGCGGGAACGCGGCGCACGAACCAGAGCACAAGCAGTCTGGGGCTGGGTTTTGAGCACAAGGGATTTTTCATTGATGCGGGTTATGTGAAATTTGGCAGTGCCAATCTGGAACCTTCCCTGGAAAGTGTGGGCATGGCGGGAAGCGGGAAAAAATCCAGCCATTACTGGCGACTGGAGACCGGCTACGATAACGGAAAATTGGCACTGGCATTAGCTTACGGGCAAAATAAAATATACAACCCCAGTCAAAATCTGATGAAAAAATTCAGGGATCCTCAGGAAAGAGATGGAGTGTTTGACCCTGAAAATTCGCTCAGCACTACTGAAGCTGCAATAACGGTTGCTTATACTTTTGGTGCGTTTACGCCACGAATTTCATATGCCAGAATCTGGGGTATACGTGATGAAATGCCTAATGAAGAAACAAAGGAAGCCTCGATAGATGAAAAAATTGCCCAGTATGTGGTTGGTCTTGATTATGCGTTAACGAAACGTACGCTGGCCCATGTGTCCTATGGGCTGGTGACCAGTGCCATGGAAAAGGCGTCGACGGAACAGACCCTCGGTTTCGGTCTGACACATTCATTCTGAATCAGGGTGCGCTTCCGTCCTCCAGCCGCAGCAGCGCGGCGGCGAGTTCCGCCGCCGACGCTGCGCCCATCTTGTCCAGCGCATTCTGGCGATGGACCTGCACCGTGCGCTCGCTGATGTCCAGTCGCTGGGCGATGCGCTTGTTCGGCATGCCGGCGGCGACCTGTTCCGCCACCATGCGTTCGCGCGCCGTCAGCGTTGCATACTTGTCGCGCAGCGACAGCATGCGCATGGCCGCCGGCACCTTGTGCAAGGCGCGCTCCAGCGCATCAAGCAGGGCCTGGTCGCGGAACGGCTTTTCGATAAAGTCGACTGCGCCGGCGCGCATCGCCTCCACGGCCATCGGGATGTCGCCATGACCGGTCATGAACACGATCGGCAACTGGTGGCCATCACGCCGCAGGCGGCGCTGCAGCTCAAGCCCGCTGATACCCGGCATGCGGACATCGAGCAGCAGGCAGGCGGGACGCTGCGGTTGCCAGCCGGCGAGAAAGGCCTCGCTACTGTCGAAGGCTTCCCTTTTCCAGCCGACCGAGTCGAGCAGATAGGCCAGCGAGCGGCGCAGGCCGGCGTCATCATCGACGATATAGATCAGGGTATCGGTATTCATGCGGGGTCCGGGGTGCAGGGCAGGGTGAAGGTGATGATCAGACCGGGGCCGTTGGCGGCCAACTGTGCCTGGACGCGGCCGCCGTGGCGTTCGATGATCGAATGGCAGATCGACAGCCCGAGCCCGAGTCCCTGCTCACGTGTGGTGTAGAACGGTTCGAACAGCCGGGTCAGGGTGGCTTCGCTGGCGCCGGGGCCGTTGTCCCGCACCGCAATGCTCAGCCAGTCTGCCTCGGCGCGGACATGGATGCGAATCGCCGGTTCCGCGCTGCGCCGGGTTGCCTCGACGGCATTCTGCAGCAGATTCAGCATGACCTGCTCGATCTGCAGCGGATCGACATTCAGCATGCGCGAGGCCGCGTCGGCGTCGATGTCCAGTTGCAGCGCGGCGGCGGCCGACGGCTGCACGCAGCGGAACAGCTCGACTGCGCCGGCCAGCAACGGGCCGGCCTGACGACGCTCGCGGTCTGTCGGACGTTTTCGCGCCAGATGGCGGACGCGGTCAATGATGGCCTCGGTGCGTTCGACCTGTTCAACCACGCCATGGCCGGCCTCGGCCAGTGCAGCCGGGTCGAGCGGCGTGCGGTCGAGCCGGCGCAGCAGACCGTGCGCGTAATTGCGGATGGCGGCCAGCGGCTGGGCCAGCTCGTGGACCAGCGTCGTTGACATTTCGCCGAGGGCCGACAGGCGGGCGGCATGCTGCAACTGTTCACGCTGGGCCTGCGCATCCTGCTCGGCCTGTTCGCGCTCGACGATGGCCTGGCGCAATTCTGCCGTGCGGCGCTGCACCTGGCGTTCGACCCGCAGGCTGTGCAGTCCCCACAGCAACAGCAACAGGGCCAGTCCGAGCAGGACCGGCCAGTAGCGCAGCGCGAGGCCTCGCGGCGAGGTCTCGCGCAGATAGAGATAGGGGCCGATTTCGAGTTCCTGCATCAGGGCCGACACCGGGCCGTAGTCGGTGGCAATGCTCCAGCCATAACCGTCGGCCGTCGTCGGTGTCGACAGCAGCTGGATGGCCAGCCGGCGCGCTGTTTCTGGCGGGGTCGACCGCAGGGCGGCGACCGGCCAGTCCGGGTACAGGCGGGTCGAATGCCGGCATGACATGCCGTCGCCGTGGTGCGGCGACAGTACGCGCAATTCCCCGGCCGGCACCCGCCCGGCGGCGATCAGGTCTTCCAGCAGACAGGTCTGCACCACCCCGGCATCGATATCGCCCCGGCGCACCGCATCGACAATGCCCTGCAGCGGAAACCCGGCAAAGCGCAGCGCGGACAGATCGTCAGGGCTGATGCCCAGCGCATGCAGCTCGCGCCATGCCGTCTGCCAGCCGCCAAAGGCGTCCGGCGACACGGCCATCAGACTGTGGCCGGGCAGATCGGACAGCGCCTGCAGATCCTGGCGCGATGCCCGGACCAGCACGGCCGAACCGATGGCCCGATCCGGCGTGCCCCGTGGCGCGGCCAGGGTGGCAATGCGGCTGATGCCGAATTCGTGCTCCAGCGTGATGTACTGGCCGCTGTTGGTGATGACGAAGTCGACGGTGCGGTCGGCCACGGCCTGGCGCAGCCCGGCGATGTCATGGCTGATGATGCGCAGCTCGCTGCCGTTGCTGTGGCGCAGCAGATTGCGAATTGCCGCGGCAGAGCCGCCCAGTCCGCTGCGTTCACCCAGCGGATCGAGCAGGCCGATCCGCAGCGGTGCGGCAGCCTGGCAGCCGAGCGCGGTCAGCAGCAGGACCGATGCGAAAACGGAAAACCGGGGGAAAAGGGAATGGCGCATGGACGACGGGGCGGTGGGAAGGCGACCAGTATATAGGGGACCCTGCGCGGGCTGCGCGGGGTGAGGTCTGCACGGAATGTGCCATGGATCGTGCTGCAGAACATGGCGATGACATTGACCATAATCAGGGGCTGGCCATAAACTTGGTACGATTTTTTCATAAAAATTTATTTGTCATAAGGAATGGGCATGCCCCTGATCAGACTCGTGCTGTGCAGCCTGGGTATCGCGTTGCTTGCCGCTTGCGCCACGCCGGCCGGCAACGGCAATGATGTCAATATTTCCCAGACCAGCCGGGGAGTGGAAATCCGCTCGTCCGATTCGATCCTGTTTGAACCGGGCAAATTCGAGATCAAGCCCGGCGGTGCAGTATTCCTGGACAAGGTCGCCAATCTGCTGAATACCCGTACCCGCAACAACGTGATCATCGAAGGGCATACCGACAATACCGGCAGCCGGCAACTGAACCAGGATCTGTCCGATGTCCGTGCGCTGTCGGTGATGAAGGGACTGGTCGACCGCGGCGTAGCCAAAAACCGCATCAAGGCGGTTGGTTATGGCATGAGCCGCCCGATTGCCGACAACGGCAGCGCGGAAGGCCGTCGGCTGAACCGCCGTACCGACATCATCATCGTGGGCGAAAAGCAGGAAAACATGGGCAAGGACCCGCTGGGAGACATGGTCAAGAGCGTCGTCGACTTCAGCAAGCGCATTTTCAACTGAGTTCACGAGCGGGTCCGCCCGGACCGTAATCAAGGAGTAGCCACACCATGGCGGAATGTACTGCGTGCCATACCCGCAATAACGATGACGCGCGCTTTTGCCGGGGCTGCGGCAAGCCGCTGACGGCCGCGACGCCGGCTGCAGCCGACGCCGAAGCGGCCTGTACCGCCTGTGGCGCACCGCATCCCCCGGGGCAGCGTTTCTGCCGCGCCTGCGGACACGACATGTCTGCAGCGCCGGTCACCAGCAAGCCGGCTGACGCTCTGCGCCCCGCCCCCGTCCCGGAGGAAAAGGCCAGGCCAGGCCTGCCGCCGGTTGCACCCGAACCGGTCCGGCCGGCGCCGGCTGGGGATGTGCCGCTGACTGATGCGCGCCCGAAAAAGGCTGACGGTCAGCCCGGGGCGCGTCCTGCCAGGCCCGCCGCACCGGCCCGTTCCGGCCGCTGGAAAGGGTGGCTGCTGCTCGGGGTGATCGTGCTGGCCGTTGTCGCCGTGGCTGGCGCCTGGTTCCTGTCGCAGCCTGCGCCCGGTCAGTTGCCGGCAGCGGCCGCACCCGCCGAACCGGGCACGGTGGAACTGGCACCGGATATGAAACTGACCGACAAGCCGGCTGTGTCAGTGGACCCGGCGGCACCGGCCATGCCCGCCGTCACGCCGGAACCGGCCCCGGTGGCGCCGGTGCCGGCGCCGCAGGACATGCAACCGGATGAGCCGGTCCGCGCCGCGCCCAAAGTGATGGTGCCCGATGCCCCTGCCAGCATGGCGGCGCCGGAGGCCGATGTTCCGGACAGACCGAAGCCCAGGGCGGAAAAGAAGCCCGAAGCCAGGCCGAAGGCAACGAATCAGCATGACGAAATCCTGCGCCAGAAAGAGGCGCTGAAACAACAGCTTGGCATGTGACCGGCTGTTCAACCCGACACAAGGGAATGTTGATGAAAATGTCCGACCAACTGAAGCGCAGCGGCTCCCTGCTGGACGCCACCTCGGCGATCGGCAACTGGCGCGCGCTGGCACTGTTCGCCGCGAGCACGGTGGCGGCCGTGCTGGTCTTCGGCCTGCTGGTGGCAACGCAGAGTGCAGCCGGCGTGCTGCTTGGTGCCGTGCTGGGCTGGTTGCTGGCCTTCTATGGTGTCAATGCGGTCGGCATCATGCTGATGGATGCAACCCGCGACGGCGAGTCCCGCACGCCGATGCAGGCGGTGGCGGCCTCGTTGCTGACCAGTCACCGGCTGCTGCTGGTCGGGCTGCTGGCCTTCGCCGGTCTGCTGGCGCTGCTGATCGGTGTCGCCATCCTGTTGCTGCTGTGCAAGCTTCCGGTGATCGGTCCGCTGCTGTTTGCCGTGGTCATGCCGCTGAGCGCACTGCTGCTCGGCCTGACGCTGTTCACCCTGGCCTATGTGTTCTACCCGCTTGCCGCCTCGGCCATCTGGTCCGGCGCCACGGTCATGGAGGCGGCCGGCAATCTGCTGGCCATTGCCCGCAAGCGCCTGGTGGCCGTCGTGCTGCAGGAAGTGGTGCTGATGCTGATCGTGTTTTTTGTCGCCCTGATCCTGCTTGGCATCGTGTTCTCCGGGCTGGGTCTGACCACCATGATGTCGGCCGGCATTGTCGGCGGAGGCGAAGGCGGGCTGCAGTCGCTGGGCATGATGGCGATGGGAATGGGCAGCATGGGGATGGGCGGGCTGGGCGGCGGCGGGGGCTATGTGCTGGCCGGCGGGCTCGGTACCACCTTGCTGCTGGCACTGGCCGGCATCGTGCCGGGGCTGATCGCGCTGCAGGGCTTTTGCCAGATCTACCTGTCGTCGCTCGAAGGCCTTGATTCCGGTGATGCCCGGCGTGTGCTGGCAGCCACTTTGCAGAAAACGCAGGAAAAAATGCGGGAAGCACGCGAGAAGGTAGAAGCACAGGCACGGCGCCCGGTCACGCCGGCCGCAGTGGAAACGCCGGTTTCCCCTTCTGCACCGGCGGCATCGGCAGTGCCGGCCGTCGAGACGTCCGCGCCCGTTGCGCCGGCGGCGGCTGCCGCTTGTCCGGCGTGCCGGATGCCGGTCGAACCTGACGACGTGTTCTGCGGGCACTGCGGTCAGCGGATCGCCTGACTGTCATGCGCCGATTCTGTACCCGCTGTGGTCATCCGGACGATGATGCTGCCCGCTTCTGCGGCCAGTGTGGCGCCCCGATGAAAATCAAGGCACCGGCTGCCGCCGTTGCTCCCGCTGCCGTGCGCCCGTGGCTGAACCGGCGCCGGGTGGCGGGCATCGCCGTTGCGTTGCTTGTGGCCGGCGGTGCCGCGACCTGGGCGCTGTTGCCGCAATCCGCATCGGAGGCGGTATTTGCTGCCGCCATCGACCAGTCGCTGGCGGCCGATCGCGTCGCACAGCGCAGAACGGTGTGCCTGGGCAACTTCGATTACGGTCGAAGCCCGGTCAACACCAGCCGTTTTGACAGTGCGACCAACAATTGGCTGGCCGAGCTGGTCAAAGCGGGTCTGTACCAGCCTCCCCGTGAGCTGAACGGCGGTCTTTTCAGCCAGTTCCAGTATGTGCAGACCGAAACGGGCCGTGCGGCGGTTCGTGATGGCCGGTTGTGCGTGGCTGACGGTCTGCGGGTCGAGGCCGTGACCGCGTTCACGCCGCCGGAGACGCTGAATGGCGTCCTGGTGACCGAAGCCAGCGTGCGTTACCGGCTGGACCGGCCGGCAGCCTGGCTCAGCGAGCCGATCCGGCGCGAGCTGTTCCATGGCGAGAGCGGTCCGGGCGGGAAGGTCGCCCTGGCCCGCATCGACGGCAAGTGGAAAGTGGCATCAGCCAGCGAGCGGCAGGCCCTGAGTCAGGCGCTGTTCATCCGTGAACTCGGCGCGGCCGGGGTCGATCTTGCCCGCGAGGAAGTCCAGCGCCGGGGCCTGGTCGCCGCCGTCATCCACTGGTTCCAGCAGCTCCTCCCGGCGCGGTAACGATTACTGCGCTCTTTTTTCATCATCTTTTCTTGTCAATTATGCCGTTTGACCGGTTTTTTTCGATCGGCATGGATCATCATGAATCACGTATACCGTCTGGTATGGAGCCCCGCGCAGGGCATATGGAGAGTGACATCGGAGTTGAGCCGTCGTCATGCCGCGTCCGGTGGCGCTCACCGCCGTGCCGGTTCCCCGGCCCTGATGCTGGCACTGTCGCTGCTGGCAGCGCCGGCGCTGGCCTGAGAATCGCGCGGCAGCAGCAGGCGGCCCCCTGCTTGGCGGCAATGGCGATGATGCCAATGGTGGTGGTGGCGGCAGTTTTGCCGGCCTGGCCCGGAATCTGCCGTTTATCGGGCTGGCGCAGCATGTGTATCTGGGCGTGACGACGTGCGGGCGCGCGGCCAGCTGGGCTGGCTGCATGCCGATGGCGATCTCCGCCCGGTCGGCGCGATGGCCTTTGCCGGCGGTGGCAACTTTGCACCGGCGGGCCTGCCGGTGGCGCGGGATGTGCTGCAGGTCGAGCTTGGAGCGGATATCGCACTGAATCGCTCCGCTTCACTGGGGCTGTACTATGCCGGGCAGTTCGCCGGGCAGGTAAGCGACCATTCACTGCGTGCGGAAGCGGTCTGGCGCTTCTGAATGCATGCGGCAGGAAAGGCACGACAGCATCGACGCTGGCGTGCTTTTCTCTTGCCGCATAGCATGCTGAGTGGGTAATTATGTTGTCGGCGGTCAAGAATGTAGTGATTTAAACCGATAGTCATTAATGACTGTGTGTTTGGACCCAAATCATCGTTTTTGCTTCAGGACAATTAATGCGCGTTTCAACCCGACTGATAATCATCATTCTGACCAGTTTTCTCGGCCTGTTGCTGGTCGCAGGCGTTTCCCTGTACGGGCTTCGCAGCGTGCTGCAGCAGGAGAAGGAAACCTTCATTACCGGCCAGCTGAAAGTGGCCGAGAGCATCCTCAGACACTATGCCGACGAGGAAAAGCAGGGCCGTCTGACGCTGGCACAGGCACAGGCGCAGGCCGCCGGCGCCCTGGCCATGATGAAGTACGACGATTTCTATTTCTTTGCGCGCAACAAGGACAACATCCTGGTTGTCCATCCGAAGCCGGAGCGGGTCGGCAAGCCCGACACCGGCAGCAGGTTGCCGGATGGCCGCACCACGCTCGATGCCTATAACGATGCACTGAAAACGGCCACTTACGGGCTGACGGTGATCCAGACGTCGCGCACCAGCGGCGGCGAGGAAGTACCGAAGCTCAATGGCGTCTACCGCTTCGAACCATGGGGCTGGATGGTGGGCACCGGCATCTTTACCGATGACATTGCGCGGACTTTCTGGCGCAGCGCCACGGTGCTGATGGGGATCGGGCTGGTCGTGCTGCTGGCCGTCGCAGGGCTGGCGATGGCGATGTCGCGGCAGATCGTCGGCGCGCTCGGCGGCGAGCCGGCCTATGCGGTGCAGGTGGTCGAGGCCATTGCCGCCGGCAATCTGCGCAGCGAAATCCACACCCGGGGCAAGCCGCACAGCCTGCTGGCGGTGATGCGCACCATGCAGGGCAATCTGCGGGCGATGATCGAGCAGATCGGCCAGTCGTCCAGCCAGCTGGCCGATACGGCACACCGCATGGCTGAACAGATGCAGAAGCTCGATGCCGCCTCGGGCGCGGCCAATGCGTCGACGTCGTCGGCGGCGGCCGCGATCGAGCAGCTGTCGGTCAGCATCGACCATGTGTCGGAAAATGCCCGGGAAACCGAAGTTGATTCGCGCGGTGTGGCAGAGCTGGCGCAGCAGGGCCGGGCGGTTGCCGGAGAGGTGGCAACGGACATTCGCTCCATTTCCGGCGAAATCGGCACGGCATCGACCCAGGTCGTGTCGCTGGCCGAGCGGACGCGCAATATCAGCGGCATCGCTGACACCATTCGCGACATTGCCGACCAGACCAATCTGCTGGCGCTGAATGCAGCGATCGAGGCGGCGCGCGCCGGCGAGGCCGGCCGGGGTTTCGCCGTGGTGGCGGACGAGGTGCGCAAGCTGGCCGAGCGCACGGCACTGGCGACCAATGAAATCGCGACCATCATCCAGACCGTGGTCAGGGAAACGGCCGAGGTCTCGGTGGCGATGGATCACATCAATCCGCTGGTCGAGGCCGGCGTGACCCGGGTCAACCAGCTGGCAGCTTCGCTCGGGGAGATCGACGACCGCATGGGCATCACGCTGGAGCGCTTCCGCAACGTGGCCTATGCCATGTCCGAACAGAGCCAGGCCGGTGCGAACCTGGCCGGGGACGTCGAGCGGGTGGTCGGCGTGGTCGAGGAAACCCAGTCGGCGGTGAAATTCACCCGCGATGCCGCTGCGCAACTGGAGCAGCTGTCGGATGAACTGCACCAGTCGGTCTCGCGCTTCTCGGTCTGAGCACCGTGACGCAGCCGGTCATGCCGGTGCCGATAAGGTAGTGCTCCGGTTATTGTTCGACCAGGCGGTAAAACCGGCATTCACTTATGAAAAATCTTCATGAATGGCAGAGGGTGTCCCGGCCTGCCGGCCGGTTTGCAGGCCTGCCGCCAGCATCGACAGACGCTGGATCAGGGGCACGAACCTGTCCTCGGGCGTGTTCCCGTAGCCCAGTATCAGGCCATTGTCTCCTGGCCGGGGATGGAGGGTATTGGCTGAAAGTGCAGCGGGGGCGATGTGATAACGCCAGGCCGCTTCAACGATTTGCTGATCCGGGTAGCACCCGGGCAGCCGGACGAGCAAATGCATCCCGCCGTGCCCGCCGGCCACCTCGCAGGGAACGGTCATTTCCCGGGACAGGGCTTCACGCAATGCCTGCTGTCGGTCGCGGTACAGTCTTCTCATGCGCCGGAGGTGGCGACTGAATTGCCCCGTTTCCATAAAGTCGGCCAATGCCAGTTGCTGGTGCCGTTGACTGCCGCGCAGCAATTCTTCAAGCAGGGCAGGCACGTCCGTTATCATCAGCCGGGCCGGAAGCACCAGAAACCCCATGCCCAGTGACGGAAACAGGGTTTTGCTGAAAGTACCGATATAAAGTACGGGGGCGTCATCCACCAGCCCCTGCATGGCACCGACCGGGGCGCCGGCATGGCGGAACTCGCTGTCATAATCGTCCTCGATGATCCATGTCTTGTTGCTGCGTGCGTATTCAATCAGTTCGAGGCGACGTGCCACTGTCAGCACCGCGCCGGTCGGGTATTGATGCGAAGGCGTGGCATAGATCAGGCGCGGGGCAGGGGACGCATAGTCGTCACGACTCACTGCCATGCCTTCTGCATCGGTCCGGATGGGCCTGATCCTGAGTCCCCCGGCCCGCATGGCTGCCCGGGCGCCCCGGTATCCGGGATCTTCCACCCAGGCGGTGTCACCCGGCGTGGACAACAGGCGCACGCACAGGGCCAGCGCCTGTTGCGTTCCGCCGGTGACAAAGACCTGCTCCGGCCGGCAGCGCACCCCGCGCGAGACCGACAGATGGTGAGCAATGGCCATGCGCAAGGCCGGTTCCCCGCCCGGAGGACCGTAGCCCAGTGCGGATGGGCCGGCATCGCGCATGGCGTGGTCGACGGCACGGCGCCAGGCTGCCAGCGGGAAGTGGGACAAGGCCGGATCGCCAGGCCTGAATGCACTGCCGGCCCTGGGTCTGGTGACCGAGAATGGCCCGGGCACGGCGACGGGACCGCCGGATGGCAGCGGCCAGCCTCCCTGCAGCGAAGCCGCAGGGGCCGGTGACAGATTGGCCACCCGGGTACCCCGTCGATCCGGCTGCACATAGCCCTCTGCGGCCAGCCCGTCGTAAGCGGCGGTTACCGTATTGCGCGAGACCGACAGCGACTCGGCCAATGCCCGCGCCACCGGCAGCCGACTGCCCGGCAGCAGCCGACCATCAAGGATGGCTGCCTTGAGACGAAGATACAGCTGATGCTGCATGGAGCCGAAGCACCGCTCCCTGAGCAGTGGTTCTTCCAGCAGGCGCTGCGTTGCGGACTTCGGTTCTTCTGGCGTCATGGCAGCCTGTTTTTTTTGTGGCACCAATAAATATCCATTTTGTGGCACTTTTTCTGGTGCCACGAGGCCGCTATTGTAAAACCCGACCAGCCAGCCTGTCCGGCTTTGCAAACACACACCACTGGAACTGACGATGCACAATGCCTATTCGCAGGAAATCGGCCCGGCCATGCCCGGATGGAGCGCACGTCCATGGCCTGGCCGTGGGCCAATGGAGGGAGATCACTGCCGTCTGGAGCCCCTCGATGCTTCGCTGCATGCGGACGATCTTTACGCTGCCTACCACCTTGCACCGGATGACCGCGACTGGACCTATATGAGCAGCGGGCCGTTTCCGGACCGGGCGTGTTACCAGGCCTATATCGACCAGGCGTCCGCCAGCCAGGATCCGTGCCACTACGCGGTGATCGACCGGACGAGCGGGCGCGCCGTCGGCAGCCTGGCGCTGATGCGCATCGACCCGGGAAATGG
This sequence comes from Microvirgula aerodenitrificans DSM 15089, assembly GCF_000620105.1. Taxonomy (NCBI): domain Bacteria; kingdom Pseudomonadati; phylum Pseudomonadota; class Betaproteobacteria; order Neisseriales; family Aquaspirillaceae; genus Microvirgula; species Microvirgula aerodenitrificans. The sequence goes on from NZ_JHVK01000015.1 coordinate 27,898, forward strand.
TGTGGTCGAGGTCGGACACGTGGCTTTTTCACCGTTGCTGCAACGCACGGTGGCGGCGACCGAAGCGCACTACCTGCTGATGAAGCATGTCTTCGACGAACTCGGCTACCGCCGCTACGAATGGAAGTGCGACAGCCTCAATGCGCGTTCCCGCCGCAGTGCTGCGCGCCTCGGCTTTACCTTTGAAGGAATTTTCCGCCAGGCCATCGTCTACAAGGGGCGCAGCCGCGACACGGCGTGGCATTCCCTGATTGACAGTGAATGGCCTGCCCGCCGCGCAGCCCTTGAGCGCTGGCTTGTCCCCGGGAACTTTGATGAACAGGGACGGCAGATCCAGCCGCTGGACGCGATGCAGGACCGGATTCCTCCCGTGCGCCGGTAATGCCGGCAGATCTCCTTCTGCTGGTGGTCGGTGCCGCCGTCGCCGGCTTGGTCCAGGGGCTTTCCGGCTTCGCGTTCTCCATGGTGGCCATGTCATTCTGGGCATGGGGGCTGGACCCGAAACTGGCATCGGTCATGGCCGTCTTCGGCTCGCTGTCCGGTCAGGTGGTGGCGGCCGTGAGCACCGGACGCCGGTTCCGGGTCGATGCCATCGGCCCCTACCTGGCCGGAGGACTCATTGGCATCCCGGTCGGCGTATTCGTCTTGCCCTGCCTGAATCCGGATGCATTCAAGCTCGGGCTTGGTCTGGCCCTCGTGATCTGGTGCCCGCTGATGCTTGTCTCGTCACGCCTGCCTGCGATCACTGCCGGCGGCCGCATCGCTGATGGACTGGCGGGGGCGGCGGGCGGATTCATGGGGGGGATCGGCGGATTGACCGGCGTGATTCCGACATTGTGGAGCACCCTCCGGGGACTGGAAAAGGAACACCAGCGGGCAGTCATCCAGAGCTTCAATCTCGTGACCCTGTCCGTCACCATGCTGGTCTATCTGGCAACCGGGCTGGTAAGCAAGGAGATGCTGCCCTTGCTGCCGGTGGTGTTCCTTGCCCTGCTGTTTCCCGTTCTGCTCGGCATCCGGCTGTATTCCCGGCTGAGTCAGGTGATGTTCAGAAAAATGGTGCTGGTCGTTCTGATGCTGTCTGGCGTGGCGATGCTGATGGCGCTGCGGTGAGTGCCCGGCATCTGGTGCAGACTCAGTGGGGACGCGATATCGCGTCAATGATCTACAAAAGGGGAGGAGAGCAGCGTTCTGTTAATTTTCTGCTTGGTTCCATACCCCCAGGCACAATAAAGTTTGGTCATGGCTTCAATTTCCTTCAAGAATAAATACGCCTTGCTTTGATTTTTTTACTGCGAGACCATTTTTTTATACCCAAGATCATGATCTTCAGGCGATCGCCAAAATTGAGGGCACAACAGCAAGGTCGAAAGGAAGGGTTTTTTTAGTTGAGATCAGGGTTGCTCACGGATATTATTCAGTAGGCGCTGGATTGCAAAACGTGCAACAAGCAGAATGGTGGCCGGTATGAAGCAGTGAAATAAAACTATCCAGACGTAGCTGAATATAGTGTTGAACAAGAGAGAAAAATCCTGGCTTTTCAGGTTGAAAGCGTATACCGAGATGGCAGGAAGCGGTGAAAGCAGAACCGTCTTCGCGACAACCTGGCAGGCTCTGGAAATGTTATCCGTCAAGAATGCCGCCGGAACAAGGCAGGCGAATGCCAAATAGGCTGGGATTTTTTCTGGGGCAGAAAGGGTCTTTGCCCATTCTGGTATGTGGAACACTTTGGAGAAGGTGAAGAGATCTACCCAGATAACCATGACCGTCGAAAGCAAGACGGTACTGGCGATGAAGGCCAAGTGGTTGCGGTTGAGCGGGAATACGGTGGTCATGGCTAATTTTTTAGAGAGTCATTCTGCGCTGAAACTTCGGCCCCTGTCACCCTCATTTCGAACTGCCATATCAACAAAAATCGGCACGGCTGAGGTAACTCGATGATGTTGACTTAAAGGGTATAGCGGCAAAAGAGGTATCAAAAGCAGCCGGAGAGCACGTTTGCATGAAGATGCTAACGAATATCTGCTACACGGGTGAACGGTCAGTGCCACTCGTAGCTACAAGCGGTCATCTTACAACTTTGTCATAAATGAATGCAATGGCCGAGCAGCCGAAGCCAGGATCGCAGTTCCTCTGTGACGGACAAGACATACGTCTTTTTTGAGCACGCGGAAGATTTGCTCCCGCGCGTAGCGGAAACGCCATTGCCTGGTACCGCTGGAAGCCGGTGGACAGTGACTGTGGAGCGGGTGAAGGGAATCGAACCCTCGTCGTAAGCTTGGGAAGCTTCTGCTCTACCATTGAGCTACACCCGCGACGCGTTGCGCGAGGAGGCAGAATATAGCCATTTTCAATCGCCTTGGCAAGGCCGGAGAGTGCGCAGGTAGCGCAGGAAACCATCCAGAAAACGCCCGGTAACCGGCATGAACCAGGAGCCGAAATGGTAGAACGGGTCCAGTGTGCAGACGATCAGTCGCCCGGGCGTGCTGTGGCAGTCCTCGTACAGCAGGCAGCCGTCGCGGTGGTGAAAGCCGATCAGTGCGCTGACGCCGGGCGGCGGGCTCAGCACGCCGTGAAAATGCCAGCTGGCGTCATCCAGGCCGATATGGTCGAACAGCGTGTGGCGGGGTGTCGGCGTATACAGCCCCAGCGTGGCTCCCGGGGTTTTCCACCACCAGAAATTGACCGGTTCGTCCCGCCAGACGACAGCGGGCAACCACAGTTCGGGCCGGGTGCCGGCCATGGCGACCACAGTTTTGCCGGCGGCGAGCAGCGCGTGCAGCCGGGGCTGTGCCGCGCACAGCAGCCCCGGGTGGCAGCGGTCGGTGACGACCAGCACGTCGATGTCGTCCAGATCGGTGTCCGCCAGCTGGCGCAGTTCGATCAGCCGGTCGAAATAGCGCCGGAAACGCGGGTGGTACAGCGCGCGGCGGTGGAAATGACTGCCATTGTCGAGGGCGGCGAGGCGGGGTGTGCTCATGCCGGCCTGCCGATGGCGGACACGGACAGTGCCCATGCGACCAGTTGCACCGGCAGGCAGCGGGCGCCGCTGTCGCCGCAGCCCCACAGGTCGTTGCCGGCATGCATGAACAGCCTGCCGCCTCCCGGGGGCGACCATTCCCAGTCGACCGGCAGCCGCGCCGGTCCGAGGCCGGTGACCGGCACGGCGCCATCTGGCGGCGGATTGCAGCCACGACCGTAGAAACCGGCCACGCCATGGCGGAAGGTCAGGTCGCGCATGTCGATGCCATCATGGACCGGATGCGATCGCAGCCGGTGGACGGTCAACTGCTCGACGTCAAAGGCCGGCAGCGGCCGGAACGGCGTCAGTCCGTCGACATAGGGATCGACGACATGGCCGTTGCAGACCAGCACGCCACCGGCATGCAGATAGCGGGTCAGCGCCGGTTTCTGCTCCAGCAGTTCGCGCTGGTCGCTGCCGGCGGCAATAAACAGCGCGCTGAATGAGGCTAGCGACTGCCGTTTCAGTGCATAGATGTCGATGGCGGTCAGCCGGGCAGCGAGCTCGGGGCGGGCGAACAGTGCCGGTGGGGGCGGGTCGCCGGTGGTGATGACGGCAATGGAGCGGGTCAAGGGCAGGGTTCCTGCTGGAGGGTAGCGGACGGAAACAGCGGCACGATGCCGGTATGGCGATGCGGCGGGTCGTGGATGTCGATCCGCCGCACCGGCAGGCCGTACAGCGCGGACAGCACCGGTTCGGTCAGGACCGTTCGGGCATCGCCGTGCAGGGGAAGATCATCCGCCCGCATCACCAGTACCTGGCAGTCACTGTCCAGCGCGTGCTGCGGATGATGGGAACTGAACAGCGTGCTGATGCCTTGCTGGTGCGCGAGCCGGGCCAGCAGCGCCAGCAGCAGCGACTGGTTGGCGAGGTCGAGCGCCGATGCCGGCTCATCAAGCACGATGCAGCGGGGTTCGGAGACCAGCGCCCGGGCCAGCAGCACCAGCTGTCGCTCTCCACCGGACAGGGTGCGGAAGCTGCGGGCAGCCAGTCGTTGCATGCCGACGGTCTGCAGCGCGTCCAGTGCCCGTGCATGATCCGTTGCGCCAGGCTGACGCCACAGACCGAGATGACGGCAGCGTCCCATCAGCACCATGTCGACGACCCCATAGTCGAACAGGCAATGGAAGCGCTGCGGCAGGTAAGCCAGCGCCGGGGTCACGCACACGCTGCCTTCGTCCAGCGGCGTCAGGCCGGCGATGGCGCGCAGCAGTGTGGTTTTGCCCCGGCCATTGCCGCCGAGCAGGCACAGTCGCTGTCCCGGTGCGATGCGCAGGTTCAGGTCGCGAAACAGCCAGGTGCCGTCCGGCAGACGGATGCCGGCATGGCGCAGCGCAACGACGTCGTTTTCGATCAGTCCGGTCGGCATGTCAGTCCTCGCTCCAGCCGCGCCGGGCGCGACGACGCAGAATCAGGGCAAAAACCGGTGCACCGAGCAGGGCGGTGACGATGCCGAGCGGAATCTCGGCCGCGGTCAGGGTGCGGGCGATGTCGTCGGCCAGCACGCTGAAGGTGGCGCCGAGCAGCAAGGCGGCCGGCAGCAGGCGTCGATGGTCGGCACCGACCATCATGCGTGCCAGATGAGGGACGACCAGTCCGATCCAGCCGACGATGCCGCTGACCGACACCTGACCGGCGATCATCACGCAGCAGGCGGCAAGAATCAGCAGCCGCAGCGACTCGACCGGCATGCCGTGCAGACGGGCGTCGTCATCGCCGAGCGACAGGATGTTGATGCGCCAGCCCAGCGGCAGCAGCAGGAGTGCGCAGACCAGCAGGCAGGTGGCCAGCACCGCCAGCGTGGTCCAGTCGCTGCTCGCATAACTGCCCATCAGCCAGAACACGATGCCGGGCAGGCTGCGGTCGGGATCGGCCAGGAAGACGGTCATGCTGGTCAGCGCGGCAAACAGCGCACCGGTGACGATGCCGGCCAGAACCAGCATCAGTACCGGCGTCTGACCGCGGACCCGGGCCAGCAGCAGGACCACAGCCAGCGCCAGCGCTGCACTCAGACCGGAGGCGACGATCATCAGCAGGGTCGACCAGCCACACAGGATGGCCAGCGCGCCGCCAAGGCTGGCGCCGGATGACAGGCCAATCACGTGCGGACCGACCAGCGGGTTACGGAATATCCCCTGCAGCGCCGCACCGGCCAGTGCCAGCCCGCCCCCGGCGCAGGCGGCGGACAGCACGCGCGGCAGGCGCACGGTACGGACGACGATCTGCTGGGTGTCATGCCAGTGAATGCCGAAGCCGGGGTCGAGACCGAACAGGGCGGCGGCGGCCTGTGACCACGGTACCGGGAAGCGACCGATGCCGAGTGACACGCCGAGCGTGCCTAGCAGTGCCAGCACCAGCCCCGGCCACAGCCAGCGGCCGGGCAGGCATTCATTGCCCGACATTGGCGGCCTCCCCGAACAGGGTGTAGCCGGCGGAGCCGGCATTGGCATTGCGGTGCAGAATGCGGTCGATCTCGTCACGGGTCAGCGTGTGCCGGTACAGCAGCCGATACTGGCTGCGCATGTCGGCCAGCAGCCGTGCGGCACTGGCTGGCGAGTGATTGAGCAGTGCGTGCAGCCAGATCCAGCCGAGTGCGGACTCGTGGCTCGGCACTTCCCACCAGATACCGCCGAGCGGCATCTTGTACACCCGCCGCTCGCGCACTGCCTTGACTGCCCGCCACTTCGGATCGGCATACAGCCGTGCCGGTACGTTGTCATCGAAACCGCCAAGCAGCAGGATGTCCGGCGCCCAGCCCAGCAGTTGTTCAAACGTGACATCGGCCATCGAACCATTGACGGCCGTGGCGAGATTGACGCCCCCGGCCAGCTCGATGACGTGGGTCATGTACGAGCCGTTGCCACCGGCCTTCAGCCCGTGCGCGAGACTGCGCAGATAGACGACGCGCGGGCGCGGGCCGGACGGGCCAGCCAGTGCCCGCCGGGTGTTGCGCTGATGGCGGAGCAGGGCCCCGGTACGGGCCTCGGTGCCGGTCGCTGCACCGATGGCGGTCAGCGCCGCTTCCAGATCCGCCTGGCTGCCGTAGCGCATGCCCAGCGTGCGCAGGCCGGCGCGCTCCAGCGTATGCAGGGAGGCGGTCGGCAGATGGGTCCATTGCAGGACCAGGTCGGGGCGCAGGGTCAGCAGGGTTTCGATGTTCGGCGTGAAACGACCGCCGGCCACGATGTCGGTGCGCAGGGTCAGCAGCGCGGGGAAACGCTGGCCGAGAAAACGGTCGCGAATGCCCGGCAATGCCCCCGGGTGGATACCGACCAGCCGCTGCGGTCCGGCATCGAGGGCCGTGATCATGCTGGCGGCCGGGATCGGAATGGTGACAATGCGCTGCGGCGTGGCGGCCAGCAGTGGCGCGAAGCCCGACAGCAGGGCGATCAGTCCGTGGCGCAGGTTCATGGCGTGCCCACCAGATTGAGTACCAGCGAGCGCCCGGGCTCCAGCAGCGGATTGGATGGACTGGCCGGGTAGCGCAGATCGGCGACGGTGGCCGGGTGAGCGTAGCGTTTGTCGGCAAGGTTCTCGATACCGAGCACCAGCCGGAACGGCTTCAGTGCCGGATGGACCCGGGCGAGTTCCAGCCCGCCATACAGCGACACGATGCCGTAGCCTGCGCTGCGCGTTTCCCGTGCCGGATCGATGCGGCGCTTCGCCAGTGACCACTTCAGGCGCGCTTCCAGCGAGTAGCCGGCGGACTGGTGGCGCAGTGACAGCAGGCCGTTCAATGGCGGCACATGCGGCAGCGGCTGGCCGGTATCATGCCGGGCACCGCGGGCACGAGAGGCATTGAACCGCAGAGACAGTGGCGTCTGGATCTGCCAGATGCCGTCGAGCTCCAGGCCGCGCATGCCGGCCCGGGCGATGTTCTGCCGCTGCCGGACCTGCGGGCCGCTGTCGGCCAGCGCAATCAGCTGCCGATAGCGGCTGTCGAAGGCGGTCAGATTTCCCTGCAGCGTCGGCCACCGCAGGCGCAGCCCGGCCTCGGCCGTGATGCTGCGCTCCGGCGCCAGCGCCGGGTTCGGTTCGGTGATGCGGGTGCCGACCCGGCTGGCACCGAATTTCTCGAACGTGGCGGGGGCGCGAAAAGCCGTGGCCAGATTGCCGACCAGCTGCAGGCTGGATAGCGGTTGCAGGATCAGCCCGCCGCTGGCGGTCAGCGCCCGGTCGCTGGCCGCCGTTCGACCGGCAAAGGCCGCACGCGTGCGCGCATCCTCATCCGGCGCCGGCGTGGATCCGGTCCGGGTGCGGATCCAGTCGTAGCGGGCCCCCAGTGACAGTTGGTGCGCGGAGAACAGCGGCTGGTCATGGTGGAAGAACAGGCCGGCATTGAGCTGGGAGGCGGCACGGCTGATCCGGGTGCGCGGTGTCGATGAGGTCGGCGGTGCATGGCCATGCCCGCGCCAGCTTGCGAGTTCGCTGCCCTCGCGCGCCTCGTGGTAGAAATCCATTCCCCAGTGGCTGCGGCCTTGCGTCCACGGCGTGCCGACCAGCAGCTTGCCGCCCCATACCACCGGGCCGATGACAAAGCTGTGGTTGCGGGCATAGCGGTCGTTGCCGGCACGGCGCGTGGTGCCGGTCCGGGCGGTGTCCAGCGAGCGGCGATACAGCGACAGCTCGATCCGGTCGGCCCATGGCACGGCCTGATGGTGCTGGTAGCCGATCCGGAAATGGTTTTCGCGGATCGGGGATTCGCGTACCTCGCTCCACGGCAGGCCCGGGGCGCCGCCAATGCCGCCGGGGCGGCCGGCTTCGACCCGGGCCAGCCTGGCGCTCAGTTCCCAGCGCTGCTGCGCGTCCGGTGCATAACCGGCGCGGGCAGTGAACTCGGCCGTGCGGAAGTCGCTGTTTGCGATGGGACCGGCCGGGCTGCGGAAGTCGCCGGCATGGCGGATGCCGAGCCCGAGCAGCAGGTCGATGCCGTTGCCTACGCCTTCCAGCTCGGCGCGGCCGGCCCGGAGGTTCTCCGCCGAGGCATAGGCGAGCGATGCCAGTCGTGGTATCAGCGTGAAGCCATCCCGTGAGGCATCGCCCCGGGCGCGACGGGTGATGACATTGACCACGCCGTTCATGGCATCGGCGCCGTACAGTGCCGATGCCGGCCCGCGAATGACCTCGATGCGCTCGATGCCGGACGGGTCGAGCAGGTTGTATTCCAGCGTGTTGCGGCCACGGAAGCGGTCGCCATCCAGCACCAGAACCATGCGCGGATCGTTGGAGTTCATGCCGCGCATGACCAGCTGGCCACCCAGCCCGCCTGCCCGCGAATGGCTGATGCCGGGCAGGGTCGCCAGCAGTGACTGGATCTGCCCGGCTGGTGCCTGTTCGATATCGGCCCGGGTCAGCACGCTGATCGGTATCGTGCTGCGGTCCGCACTGCGCGCATCGCGGGTAACGCTGACCACGACCGGGGACAGCGTGGTTGCGGCCGTGGCGCCGCTCAGTGCGGCGAGCACGACAGGCAGCCAGCATCCGGGGAGCCGGCGAAAAAAGCGGAAAGAGGCAGGAAACGGAGAGGAAGCAGACAGCGTCATGGCAGCACCGGACGGAAGGAAGAAGTTATTCCGTCCAGCGTGTCATGACGCCATGGCGTCAGGAATCAGAGCTGTCCCAAATTGCGCCGCCAGTGCTGAGTCGGGTCAGAACGGCAGCTCGACGTCGGTGGCCTGGCTCAGCACGCGGCGGAAGTCCGCCTTGATGCGTTCCAGCCCTTCAACGGTGTCGGCCTCGAAGCGCAGCACGATCACCGGCGTGGTGTTCGAGGCGCGCGCCAGCCCGAAGCCGTCCGGGTATTCAACCCGCAGCCCGTCGATGGTGATGACCTCGTCGGCACCGGTAAAGGTTGCGGTTTTCTGCAGTTGCTCGATCAGCGCGTAGTGCTCGCCCTCGCGCATCTTCATGTTCAGTTCGGGCGTGCTGATGCTGTTCGGCAGGTTGTTCAGCACCGCGCTGGGATCGTCGACCTCGGACAGGATCTCCAGCAGCCGGGCGCCGGCATACAGGCCGTCGTCGAAGCCGTACCAGCGTTCCTTGAAGAACACGTGACCGCTCATCTCGCCGGCCAGCAGCGCGCCGGTTTCCTTCATCTTGCTCTTGATGAAGCTGTGGCCGGTGCGGCTCATCAGCGGCTTGCCGTGCATCTCGCGGATCCACGGTGCAAGCTTGCGGGTCGACTTGACGTCATAGATGACCTGGGCGCCGGGATTGCGCGACAGCACGTCGCCGGCGAACAGCATCAACTGGCGGTCCGGGTAAATGATGTTGCCGTCCTTGGTGACCACGCCCAGCCGGTCGCCGTCGCCGTCGAAGGCCAGGCCAAGTTCGGCATCGGTCGAGGCCAGGGCATGGATCACGTCCTGCAGGTTCTCGGGTTTGGCCGGGTCGGGATGGTGGTTCGGGAAGGTGCCGTCGACGTCGCAGAACAGTTCGCGAACGCGGCAGTCCAGGCGGCGATACAGCGTCGGCGCGAACGCGCCGGCGACACCATTGCCGCAGTCAACCACGATATTCATCGGCCGCGACAGCTTGATGTCGCCGGTAATGCGGTCGAGATAGGCCTCGACGATGTCGTGGGTGCGGTAGCTGCCTTCACCCGTTTCGACGTCGCCGCTCTCAATGCGCTTCAGCAGCTTCTGGATGTCATCGCCGGCCAGCGTGTCACCGGCCAGCATCATCTTGAAGCCATTGTATTCGGGGGGATTGTGGCTGCCGGTCACCATGACGCCGGACAGCGTGCCGAGCTCGTGCGCGGCAAAGTACAGCATCGGCGTGGCCACGCGGCCGACGTCGATGACGTCGACGCCCGCCGCACGCAGGCCGCGGGCCAGCGCATCGGACAGCTCGGGGCCGGACAGGCGACCATCGCGGCCGACACAGACGGCGGCGACATCACGGGCGCGAGCTTCCGAGCCAATTGCCTGCCCGATCTGTTCTGCCATTTCCACTGTCAGTGATTTGCCGACAATGCCGCGGATGTCGTAGGCCTTGAAGATTTCCTTGTGGATTTTACGAGGCATGGGAGTCCAGGAAGTGCGTTAACAGCCGCCCATTATGCCGCTAATTCATGGCTGCGCCGGACGAGTTGGTCAAGTTTTTCCCGGGCTGCGCCGCTGGCCAGTGCTTCGCGCGCCAGTTCGATGCCGGTATCGAACGAGTCGGCAACGCCGGCGGTGTAGATGGCCGCACCGGCATTCAGGCAGACAATATCGCGCGCCGGACCGGCTTCGTTGTCCAGTACGCGCAGCAGGATTTCCTTCGAGGCGGCGGCGCTGTCGGCGCGCAGCGCTTCCGCTTCGCACAACTGGAAGCCGTGTTCGCGCGGATCGAACACGTATTCGCGGATCCAGCCGTTTTTGAGCTCGGCGATCTGCGTCGGCGCCACCAGGCTGATCTCGTCCAGCCGGTCCTGGCCGTAGACCACCAGTGCATGCTCGGCGCCAAGCTGGGCCAGCACCCGGGCCTGGATACCGACCAGATCCGGGTGGAACACGCCCATCAGCTGGTTCTGTGCGCCGGCCGGGTTGGTCAGCGGGCCGAGGATGTTGAAAATGGTGCGAACACCGAGTTCGCGGCGGATCGGCGCGACATATTTCATCGCCGTGTGGTGGTTCGGCGCAAACATGAAACCGATGCCGATTTCGTCGATGCAGCGGCCAACCATTTCCGCCGGCAGCTGCAGGTTGACGCCAAGTGCCTCGATCACGTCGGCACTGCCGGAGCTGGACGACACCGAACGGCCACCGTGCTTGGCCACGCGTGCACCGGCGGCGGCGGCGACGAAGGTCGAGGTGGTGGAGATATTGAACGTGTGGGCACCGTCGCCACCGGTACCGACAATGTCGATCAGGTGTTCGCGATCGGTGACCGGCACCTTGAGCGCGAATTCGCGCATGACCGTGGCCGCTGCGGCAATCTCGGACACGCTTTCGACCTTGACCCGCAGCCCGACCAGAATGGCGGCGATCTGCGGCGGCGTCAGTTCGCCACGCATGATCTGGCGGGTCAGGTCGACCATTTCATCAAAGAACAGTTCATTGCCGTCGATCAGACGGTTCAGCGCTTGCTGGTGGGTAATCATCGGAAATCCAGGGTTCAGTGACCGCACGCCAGCCGCAACGCATTGGCGTCGGGGCGGCCGCTGGCTTTTTCAAGGTCGTTCAGGCAGTTGGCAATGGCCGGGCGATTGTCATCACCGGGCGGGGCGCTGCGTATCAGCGGACTGTAGCCCGGCTGGCCGGCGCAGGCAGCCCGGCCCTGCGGCGTATGCGGGTTGCAGTCGGCCGGTGCATCGGCGGCCGTGCGCGGGGCCGACAGCGCATCCAGGCTGCGGCTCAGTGGCGAGGCCGTGTCCGGCGTCGCCGCGGCAGCGGGGGCAGGGTCCAGCTGCAGCCTGACGCAATGCCCGCTAACCGGGTCATGCAGCTCGCCGGACGGGCAGGCGGAGGCCAGGGCCGGCGGTGCGCCGAGTACCAGCACCAGGGCGGACAGGAGGGCGCGCATCAGCCGAAGGTCTCAAGGAAGTTGCGCAGCATCGCATGGCCGTGCTCGGTCAGGATCGATTCCGGATGGAACTGCACGCCTTCGATCGGCAGCGTCTTGTGCCGTACGCCCATGATTTCGCCGTCATCGGTCCAGGCCGTGATTTCGAGGCAGTCGGGCAGGGTGTCGCGTTCGATGACCAGGCTGTGGTAGCGGGTGCAGGTCACCGGATTCGGCAGGCCCCGGAACATGCCGACGTCGTGGTGATGCACCGGCGAGGTCTTGCCGTGCATCAGCGTCTGCGCGTGAACCACGCGACCGCCATACGCCTGGCCGATGCTCTGGTGACCGAGGCAGACGCCCATGATCGGGATCTCTCCGGCAAAGCGCTGGATTGCCGCCACGGAAATGCCGGCTTCGGACGGAGAGCAGGGACCTGGCGACACGACCAGGAACTGTGGTTTTTTCGCCGCGATCTCGTCCAGCGAGATCTCGTCGTTGCGATGCACCTCGACCTCTTGCCCCAGCTCGCCAAAGTACTGGACGAGGTTGAAGGTAAAGCTGTCGTAGTTGTCGATCATCAGAAGCATATGCAGTACCAAAGCCTTATTCTGTCTAGTGTTGCGCCGGCATGCCGCCCGTCCTGTGGGCTGCCCGTTCTGCCGCGAACCGGGCCGGATGCCGGTGGAAGATCACCGCCAGCATACCATTGCGTTATATGCCGATGCAGTCTCCACTATCCATTTGTCGACGGCCCCGTCAAGTCGGCGTGGCGGCTGACCGCTCCGCACCGGTCGGGCGTGCCCGGGCTGCGTCGGAGCGCAGCGGCTCGTCGACTTGCGTGCTCCCGTCGCTGTCGGCCCGCTCTGAGCCGCGGGGCATCGTCAGGCTGTTTGCCGACGGTTGTCGCGTCTTGCTGCGCGGGCCATCCGGGACCGGATAAAACCGGGCATCCATCCCGGAGAAAACATTCGCGCGACATTCTCCGGCAGCAGGGCTGACATTTCTTGAATCAGGCCGGAACCCTGCTATATTGGGAGTGCCCCCGCGTTGAAAACGCATCCGTGGGGACCGGGAAGGCCTCGACTGCGAGCTGTGCAGTTCGAGGCCTTCCCGTTTTGTTTGTGCACGGTCCGCCGCTTATTCATGCAGCCCCCTCAGCACCACGACACGGCGGCCGGCTTCATTGCTGTCCTGCCGCCACGGATTGCAGTCACTATCGTCTCTGGTCGGCACCCACTCCGGGCCGCTTGCGCTGCCGACATCGAGAATGACGGAGCCTTCCTGCCCGCCCGGGGGGCGGAACGTGGCTTTGTTGATGCATACCGGCCGCTGGCCGTGGCCCGCGGCGATCAGGTCTCCAAGTATCTGGTGAAGCCGGGCTACGGTCATCGGCATGCCAAACCGCCTTTCTGCATGATCTCGCCGTCAATATTGCGCTCCGGGTTCAGCATCGGGCAAACGGGAATCGCGGATCAAAGGTGAGAATGAGTGTGTTTATGGCCGTGAATGATTATCACCTGACGAATTTTCCATGACATAGCGCTGCAAATCGAATTTCATTATCAATTACCGTGAATGGATCGAATAAACCATTCATTCTGCTTTCAGTATTGGCTGGATAGACTTGGAAATGCCCCATGCCATTTTTAACTGAATATCAAACAGAATACAGACCATGCATTTTGAAAATATCCGCGATGACACCGAAGTTTCCCCCGGGCTGCTGATCGAACGGGCCCGCGTGGCATCCAGGAGCACCTGGGTCAGCGTCGTCGTCAATCTGTGCCTGACGCTCGCGCAAGTCGGCGTGGGCATCCTGGCCAGGTCGCAGGGGCTGATTGCCGACGGGATTCACTCGCTGTCGGACCTGGTTGCCGACTTCGTGGTGCTGTTTGCCAGTCACCACAGCAAGAAGGAGGCGGACGAAGGGCATCCCTATGGTCATCAGCGCTTCGAGACTGCGGCCTCCCTGGTCCTTGGCCTGCTGCTGCTGGCGGTGGGCGTGGGCATGCTGTGGTCGGCCGTGCGCAAGCTGGAGGCGCCGGAAACCGTGGCCCAGGTGCACATCATTGCACTGTATGCCGCCGGAGGGGCGTTGCTGGCGAAGGAGCTGCTGTTCCGCTACATGCTGGCGGCTGCGAGGAAAGTGAAGTCCAGCATGCTGGTGGCCAACGCCTGGCATGCCCGCTCCGATGCGGCGTCTTCACTGGTGGTTGGCATCGGCATTATCGGCAATCTGGCCGGTTACCCGATTCTGGACCCGATTGCCGCCCTGATCGTCGGGCTGATGGTCGCCAGGATGGGATGGACGTTCGGCTGGAGCGCGCTGCACGACCTCATGGACCATGCGGTGGACGAGCAGGAATTGCAGGCCATCCGGCAGACGCTGACCGGAACGCCCGGTGTGCACGATATCCATGATGTCCGTACCCGGAAGATGGGCGACATGATTGTCGTGGACGTCCACATCGAAGTCGATGCCGGCAAGAGCGTGGCCGAAGGGCACGACATTGCCGTGCTTGCCAGGCAGCGCGTGCTGCAACGCCATCCGGTATTGAACGTGATGACCCATGTGGACCCATGGCGGCCTGCCTCTCCGCCGGACGTGGAACGGACGCCAGGCCACCCCGATCCGGTCATGGCAACGGAATAGAATATTGTACTGCTTATGTAAATTGACTATCAATTGTAAGTGCCATAGGGCTGTGTCATCAGCAAGGAATCAGGTGCGGGAATGAGGCGCTTCAGACAAGGTGAGCGGGTCGTGCATGTGGAGTCGGGTGCCGAACTGGTCTATCTGGAAAACGCCATCGCGATCGAAGGGTTTTCCTGCCCGGTTCTGTGCGCAGCGCAGGACAGCTATGGGGCCAGGGTTATCGTCGACGAATGCGACCTTGAGGCCCGCCCGGTTTCACTGCGGGAACGGCTGTTCAGAAGCACAAAATGAGGGGCCGGGCGCGTGTCGGGTCCGGCGCCGGCACCATTTCAGCATCGCCATGGAAAAACATTTCGCATTGCGGCAAAAAGCGGGAAAAAATTTTCATGGATGGCATAGACTGTAGATGACATACGACTATCCCTCTCTGAAAGGAATGTCCATGGCTACCCAGCCCAATACTCCCATCGACTGCCCGGTGTGCAAGGGCAGCACCTTCAAGCCTGCGGACAAGGCGGGCAGCTTTGTCTGCACCCACTGCGGACATCTGCTGAAAGCCGGAGCGATTCGCGAGATCACGCGCGTGCAGGCCGAGAACCTGTTCGCCGGTTTTCTGGGCGGGGCGGTTCGCCATTGATGACAGCGGCCCGGCCTCCCGCAAGGGAGACCGGGCCGTGACGGGCATGCCGGCCGGGATGGCGCTGGCTAGACCCTGAACTGGGCGATGGTGGTCAGCATCCGCTGTGCCTGTTCGTTCAGGTTGGCGGCGGTGGCCGAGTTGTTCTGCGAGCTGGAATGGCTTTCTTCGGCCATCTGCGCCACGCGCTCGATCTGCTGGGCGATATTGGTGCTGGCCATCGACTGTTCGCGCATCGAGTGCGAGATCTCGGCGATCTGACCGACCGTGCCGCCGGTGCGGTCGAGAATGCGCTGGATGGCTTCGGTCGCCTGGTTGGCGGCAGCCATGCCGGTTTCGACCTGGCTCACGACATTCTGCATCGAGGTCACGGTCTGATTCGCATCGCTCTGCATCGACGACACGGTGCCGGTGATTTCCTGGGTCGAGATCGCCGTGCGTTCGGCCAGCTTGCGCACCTCGTCGGCGACCACGGCGAAGCCACGGCCGGTTTCGCCGGCACGGGCGGCTTCGATGGCCGCATTCAGTGCCAGCAGGTTGGTCTGTTCGGCGATGTCCTTGATCACGCCGACCACGGTGCCGATCGACGTGGTCTTTTCCTTCAGCTGTTCGATCTGGGTGGCCGCGTGTTTGACGCTGTCCGAGGTGCTGCGGATCATGCCGATGGTGTCATTGATGACGGCAGCGCCGATGGCCGCCTCTTCGCCGGCTTCACGGGCGCTCTGGTCGGCCTGGGCCGAGCGGTCGGCCACATGGTTGACGCTGACCGTCATCTGTTCGACCGCGGCCGACATGCTGGAGGTCGATTCGCTGACCTGTTCGACCGCCTGTGACATCTGCACCGACGAACTGGCGACTTCCGAGGCATGCCCGCCGACACTCTGGCCGATCCGGGTCAGCTCGACGAAGCTGGTCTGCAGCATCTGCAGCAACTGGTTGAAGCGTGCGGCGATATGGGCAATCTCGTCCTTGCCGCTGTCGTCGACGCGCAGGGTCAGATTGCGTTCGCTGGTGATCTCGGCAATTTTCCGGTCGAGCTGGCTCAGGGTACGCTTGACGCTCAGCGCCACCCACAAGCTGGCACCGGTGATCAATGCCAGCAGCAGGACACCAAGCGCCATCAGCGCCTGCTTTGCGCTCTGGCCCGCGGCAATCGCATCGCTGCCTGCCTGCGTGCCCTGCTGCTTGTTGAATTCCACCATCTTGTCGATGGCGGCGTAGGCCTCGGTGGCGACCGGGGAAACGGTCGACTTGCTGAATTCGAGAGCGGCCGCGCTGCCTTCGGCCGTGCCCTTGTCGGACAGGGCGAGGAAGGTGTCCATCAGCTGCTGCCACTTTTTCACGGCGGCGATGGTGGCATCGGTATTGGCACGGTCTTCGTCATTGGTGGCCAGCGTGGCCTTGTAGCTGTCCAGTTCCTTCAGCAGCTGGTCGACGTTTTTCTGGATCTCGGCTTTGGCTTCCTGCTTGCTCGCGGCATCCTGGGCGGCGGTATGCAGGGCCCCCTGGCGGCGCGCCTCAAGGTAGCGCGTCTTGACTTCTTCCGCCGCGATAATGGATGGCATGGCGTTTTGCGTCGCATCCACAACGTGTCCTTCCAGCTCGCGCATCTGCATATACAGCGTCCCCAGCATGGTCGTCAGGCCGATCAGGCTGATCAGGGTCATTCCGTACAGTTTGGTCGAGATTTTCATTCAGTCACCTTGCAAGTCTATGCGTATCAGGATTGCGAGTGCGGGAGTGGGCCCCCGTCCTCCATGTCACCCGGCGAATGGCGGTTTTCTTGTCACCGGTCTCCGTCGGCCGGTACGGCCCGGTTCCGATTCGCCGTCTGCTCACTGGTTTATCGGCCTGAACGCGGCAGACAAAACCCTACGTTGAATATTTTTTTTCATCGAAATGCTTTTGGAATGGCGAAATAAACCTGAATGCCTCAAATCATTGATTTTAAATTGCAAAATTTATGACATTGGCGTGCAGATCTGCGGAGAGATGGACAGGAATGCCTTCCTGTTCAGCACCATTCGCACCGGACATCCGATCCGGGCTGATGGAAAGAGAATAATTTTTCATCCGACATCACGTGCGGCGGGCTGAATCACCCCTCTGGCCCTGGGCCGGCGTGCCGGTTACCCTTGCATCCGGGCGTTGGTGGCAGCGGTCCGCGCGTGAAACGCGCTGTCCGGATGGAGGCGGGAGGCGGTGGTGATGAGTGGCAAGGAGCGGGTGGTGTCGAAAAGGATGGTGCTGGAAGTCAGCATCGTCATTGCATGCTATCGGCTGGCCCAGTGGCTGCCGCCCGGCAGCATGCGGGAGATGTGGGTGTTGTTGCTGCGTGGCGTCATCAACGTTGGCACTATCTATTATGTGCTGCTGAACGTTTGCCAGTTCCTGCTGTGGCTCTATGTGCAGGCAACCCGGGATGAACCGTGAATGGAGGGTGTCATGAACGATTGGCGCAAATGGCCGCTGCTGCTGTCCGTGCTGCTGGGCGGGTGTGCGGGGATGGCCGCCGAGCAGCAGAAGCCAATGCCGGGGTCGGATCGGGATTCACATGGCTGTATCGGCTCGGCCGGTTATGCGTGGTGCGCGCGAACGGATCGTTGCGAGCGTCCGTGGGAGCTGGCGCGGAAGCAGGGGCTGGGCGCGGATGCCGCCGCTTTCGACCGCTTCTGCGAGGCGCCACTCGAATAGCTGCCATCCATGCGGCGGGGGCATGGACGGCCAGATGGCCGCCAGTGACTGGCGGCCATTGTCATTGCTTTTTCGCCATTTCCGCACGCAGCTGTTCGGCAACCACGCGGGTCAGCTCGGTGATGGCATCACTGAAGCTTTCCTGCAGGGCCAGTACGTCATGCTGCCTGGTCAGGACCTCCGTGGCACAGGTTTGCCTGAAGGCACTTTCGGCGCGTTTGAATTCGTTCAGGGCTCTTTCCAGTGGCATGCGTCCTCCTCTCGACCGTTCATGCGGTGCCAGACCAGAGTAGACGCCTGATAATTTATTATCAATATTCAGCCTACTGAAAAAACGGGAAAAAATCGACCGTCCGTCAGGTGTCGCAACCCGGCTTGCGGATCGGTACGTACTCGGCCTGGGCCATGCCGTACAGCAAGCGCTCCGGGACCTGGATATCGAGAATGAACCAGTCCTTGTCCGGTGCGGTCCGAACCCAGTGCGGACCGGGGCGCACCTGGCTGGCCGGAATGCTGTGCGGGCTGTTTGCTTGATTCATCATGGGCCTTTCCTGCTGGTGGATGACGATGGCTGCCCCGCCAGCATGAGGGGCAAATATTGCAGCAAGCGCTGCGCCATCACGTGCCTGCGGATGAAAAATCCACATGGGATATAATGGATCCATTACCTGAATCAAAGTGAATGAGGCATCCGCATGACATTGCTCCCGATTTCCGCTGCCGCCCTGGCCGCCTCTCTGTGTGCCACCGGTCTGCTGGCGCTGTCCGCGATGGCACGGGCAGATACCTCCCCCGTGCCGGATGCTGCTGCCAGCGCCCGAATCCGGCTGTTCGGGCAGAATGGCATCAGCGTGAAGTTCTACCGCAACAGCGCCTGCTACAAGAGCGGCCTGTTTGGCTCAGGCGGCGCGGAAGTGGTGTCCGGTGGAGCGGGGGATGCCTTCCTGTCACTGCTGGGGGCGAGTTCGAACACCCGCATCGGCATGCCGGACAGCCCTGCGACCCGCAACCTGTCCGCCCGGAGCGGCATGCTGTCCAAGGCCTATTTCAAGGAATACAGCGTGGCGGCAGGGGAGCCGCTGACGGTACTGACCTCGTTCCGTGATGTCAGCGGTTATTACTGCAAGAACATTGCACGCAGTTTCGTGCCGGAAGCGGGCGCCGACTACGAAGCGTCCATGGATCTGTCCTTTGCCCACGGCACCTGCGAACTGTCCGTCAGGCGTATCCAGACCGAGGGTGAGCAGGTGGTACTGCTGCCGCTGGACAACGCGGTCAGCGCCGACGAATGCCGCTAGCGGCAGCGTGTCTCTCGTTCCGGGGCAGGGTGGTGGCAAGGGTGGTCAGGGCTTCCGCCGGCATCGGCTGGGCGAACAGATAACCCTGGAAGTACCGGCAGCCATTGCTGGCCAGCAATGTGTGCTGGGCGTCCGTCTCCACGCCTTCGGCAATCACGTCGAAGCCGAACGATTCCGCCAGCGCCGTGATGGCGCGGATAATGACCAGGCTGCCGGTATCGGCAGGCAGGCTGCGGACGAAGGACTGGTCGATTTTCAGCTCGTCCAGCGGCAGTTGCTGCAGATAGGACAGCGATGAATAGCCGGTGCCGAAATCATCGAGCGCAAAGCGCACGCCGTGGACCCTGAGGGCCTCCATGTGGGCGATGGCCAGCGCCATGTCGCGCACCAGTACCGATTCGGTCAGTTCCAGCATCAGCAGGTTCGCCGGCGCGCCGGTCTCGGCCAGCACGCCCATGACCTGGGTGGAAAAATCGCCCTGGTGCAGCTGGACGGCGCTGATGTTGACCGACACCGGCACACTGCCCATGACCGGATGACCGCTCCAGGCTGCCAGTTGATGGCAGGCCTCGACCAGGACCCAGTGGTCCAGTTGCTGCAGCAGCCCGGCCTGCTCGGCTGCCCCGATAAAGTGACCCGGAATCATCAGCCCGTGCTCGGGATGCTGCCAGCGTACCAGCGCTTCGGCCCCGGCGAGGTGGCCCCGTTCGTCGAACTGCGGCTGGTAATGAACGTGGAATTCGCCGCGCAGCAGGCCCTGGCGGATTTCCTCTTCCAGCCGCAGGCGGGAATTGACGGCCTCCTGGAAGGCCGGCACGAAGAAATACCAGGTGTTCTTGCCGGCATCCTTGGCCGCATACATGGCCAGATCGGCCTGCTGCAGCAGCTCATTGGCCGAAAAGGTTTCATTGAACAGCACGATGCCGATGCTGCCGCTGCTGAACTGCACATTCGGGCCCAGCTGGTACGGTGCGCGCAGGGCTTCCAGCAACTGGCCGGCCACCAGACTGGCGGCGCTATGGGCCTGCTCGCGCACGGTCGACAGCCCGCTGAGCAGGACCGCAAACTTGTCCCCGCCCATGCGAGCCACGCTATGGGTCTCGCGGGTGAAGCTCTCCAGCCGGCACGCGACCTGCTGCAGCATCTGGTCGCCGGCGGCGCTGCCGCGCAGGTCATTGATTTTCTTGAAGTCGTCGAGGTCGATGCACAGCAGGGCGGAGAAGGTCCCGTCCTGGGCACTGCGAGCCTGCATCTGGGTCAGCCGGTCGATCAGCCGGCGGCGGTTCGGCAGGCCGGTCAGCGGGTCGAAAAAGGCCAGTTGCATGATCTCGGCCTCGGCCGCCTTGTGCGCGGTAATGTCGCGCGCCACCATCACCACGGCCTTGCGGCCGTCCAGATTGATGTCCAGTGCCTGGGCGCGGCCTTCGAAGGTGCGATGGGTCGCACCGATGTCCAGCGTGTATTCGATGGCTTCCGGCGTTCTGCTGAGCAGTGACTGGCGGACAAAGGCGAGCAGGCGGTCGGCCTTGGCCGTGGGCAGCACGTCGTGCATGCGCCGTCCCTGCAGCCTTGCCGCATCGTCATACAGCAGGTGCCGGTGCTGGACCGGTGACACGATATCCAGATAGCGGCCATCCTCGTCCAGCACCAGCAGCAGGTCGGGAATCGCATGGGTGATGGCCCGCATGCGGGCCTCGCTTTCCTCCAGCGCGGAGCTGGCCTGACTGCGCTGCTGCAGGTCCTGCAGCAGCAGGGCCAGCATCAGGGTGACGACCGGCAGCGTCAGGGTCATGCTGAGGATCAGCACGCTGACCGGGGCCAGGCCGGACAGGACGAGCAGCAGGAACAGCGCCAGCAGGTGGATCAGGAAGCCGAAACCCAGCATCTGCGGAGCACCGCCCCGCACCCAGCGCCGGGACAGCGCATGGCGGTAGGCAAAGCCGAGCAGGGCGGTGATCAGCATGCCTGCCGCGCCGGGAACGGCGCCGGCGCCGCCCAGCTCCAGCCGGTAGGCGACCGCCATGGAGACGGCAAGGCAACCGGCCAGCGGGCCGCCGAATACGCAGGCCATGCCCAGTACCGCCAGCCGCGCATCGATAAAGACTCCCGGTGCCAGCCAGATCGGGTCGAGCATGTTGACGATGGCTGTCGCGCCGAACAGCAGTCCGGACGTGACCTGGGCGGGAACGGAACGGCCGCGCCAGAAGCGCGTGTTGACCGATTGCAGCCAGCACAGCGCCAGGATGAGCGTGATGCTCTGGAAGAAGTGTAGAACCATGGCGAGGTACGCTCATTTCCCGGTGCAAGAAGTCGCTTCGCAATCGCTGGGCTTTATGCAGAAAGAATAGCAGCTGACCTGTCACGGGGCTAACCCGGTATTGGCACGCGGGAGACGGACTCCGGCGCTGTCCGCCGGGCGTGGACCGGCGACGCAGGACCGCCGGTCATCCATGGTCTGACGCCGGCCGGAAGCCGGCCGGTTGCGCTGTCAGGCCGGAAACAATCGCCACACCTTGCGGCTGAACGCCAGCTTGCGGCGCAGATAGGCAATCTGGCCGGCATGGTCGATGCCTTTCGGGCAGTTGTCCTGACAACCGAGCAGCGACATGCAGCCGAACACGCCATCCTCGCTGCCGATCACATGGTAGAAATCATCCAGCGAGCGGCTGTCGCGACTGTCGAGGGCGAAGCGGGCGACCTTGTTGAAGCCGACCGCTCCGACAAAGCTGTCGCGCATCTGCGCCGTGGCACAGCCGGCAATACAGCAACCGCACTCGACACAGCGTTCCGCCTCGTACAGCCGGTCGGCCAGGTCCGGGTCCATGCTGGCCTCGACCGCATGCAGGTCGACTGCACCGTCCTGCGGGTGCAGCCAGGCGGCCAGCCGCTCGGACAGTGCGCGCATGAATTTGCCGGTATTGACCGACAGGTCACCGATCAGCTCGAAGCCCGGCAGGGGCAGCAGAGTGATGTGCGGCGGGTCGAAGCGGGCAGTCAGCGTGCGACAGGCCAGGGTCGGCTTGCCGTTGATCACCATCGCACAGCTGCCGCAGATGCCGGCGCGGCAAACGAAATCGAACTGCAGCGACGGGTCCTGTTCCTCGCGCAGGCGGTTCAGCGCGATAAACACGGTCATGCCCGGTGTTTCTTCCAGCTGGTAGTCCTGCATGACGGGCTGGCCGCCGCCTTGCGGGTCGTGGCGGAAAATGGAAAAAGTCAGGGTTCTGGCAGCCATGTCACTGGGCTCCTGGCCGGCGCTGGTTGGCCGGGCGGTATTTGGCGGGCAAGGCGTCGGGCAGTGGCTGGTCGACCGGCTGGTCGGCCAGTGCCTGCTGTCGGCGCCGGGTGTCGGGGTGGGCAATGGCATTGTCGGGACCGTAGCCGCGATAGCCGGGCGGGAGTTCCATCGCCATCACGTCGAGGGCTTCGTACTGCAGTTCCGGCCGGGTGGCGTCGGCAGATGGCCAGCGTGCCAGCGTGCGCGACAGCCAGTCACGGTCATTGCGCTGCGGGAAGTCCTCGCGGGCATGGGCGCCACGGCTTTCGGTACGGGCACGGGCGCCGGCGGCAACGCACAGCGCCACCTTCAGCATGCGCGGCAGGCGCAGTGCGGCGACCAGTTCCGGATTGGCATGGCGGCGCTTGTCGCGCACGCACAGCCGCCGGCTGCGTTCGAGCAGCGCTTCGAGGGCGGCGACCGCCTCGCCAAGCGTGGCGTCGTGGCGGAAGATGCCGACCTTGTCCATCATGATCTGCTCCATTTCGTGGCGCAGGGCGAACACGTTTTCACCATCCTCACGCGCCAGCAGGGCGTCGATCGCGGCGGCCTCCCGCTCGACGAAGGTCCGGGCCAGCTGCGCATCCGGGCCGGGGGCGGCCAGGCTGGCGTCGGCGACATGCTCGCCCACCACCATGCCGGCGACGACGGTCTCGGCCAGGGAGTTGCCGCCAAGGCGGTTGAAGCCGTGCAGGTCCCAGCAGGCGGCTTCGCCGACCGAGAACAGGCCCTTGAGGGTCGGGCTTTCGCCACGCACATCGGTACGGATTCCGCCCATCGAGTAATGCTGGGTCGGCCGGACCGGAATCCAGTCGACTGCCGGGTCGATGCCGAGGAAGTGCTGGCAGATTTCCTGCACTTCACGCAGGTTCTTCTCGATATGCGCGCGGCCGAGCTGGGTGATGTCCAGCCACAGGTGCGGACCGTAGGGGCTGGGTACGCCCTTGCCGCTGCGGATATGCTCGGTCATGCGCCGCGACACCACATCGCGCGATGCCAGTTCCTTCTTCTCCGGCTCGTAGTCCGGCATGAAGCGCAGGCCATCGACATCGCGCAGCACGCCGCCGTCACCCCGGCAGCCTTCGGTAGTCAGGATGCCGGCCGGCACGATGGCGGTCGGGTGGAACTGCACCGCCTCCGGATTGCCGAGCACGGCCAGCCCGGTTTCCAGCGCGATGCCCTGGCCGGTGCCTTCGCAGATGATGGCATTGGTCGATACCGCCCACAGCCGGCCATAGCCGCCGGTGGCCACCGTGGTGGTCCGGGCGATGCACGCGTACAGCTCGCCGGTGATCAGGTCGCGCACCACGGCGCCGTGGCAGCGCTCACCGTCATGGATCAGCGCCAGCGCTTCCTGCCGTTCGTGAACCGGAATGCCGAGGCCGATGGCCTGGTTGTCCATGGTGTACAGCATGGCGTGACCGGTACCGTCGGCGGTGTAGCAGGTCCGCCACTTGCGCGTGCCGCCGAAATCACGGGCATTGATCAGCCCGTGCGCGCCGGCCGGTTCTTCCAGCTCTTCCTGGCGGGCATTGATGATGACCTTGCGCTTGCCGGCGCGAATGCGCGTCCATGGCACGCCCCAGGCAGCCGCTTCGCGCACCGCTTTCGGGGCGACGTGGGTGAACAGCCGTGCCACCTGCTGGTCACAGCCCCAGTCCGAGCCGCGCACGGTATCGAGAAAGTGGATGTCCTCGCTGTCGCCTTCGCCCTTGCGGGCATTGGCGAGGCTGGCCTGCATGCCGCCCTGGGCCGCGGCCGAGTGCGAGCGTTTGGCCGGTACCAGCGACAGCACCAGGGTATCGAGGCCACGCTGGCGACAGGCGATGGCGACCCGCAGGCCGGCCAGTCCGCCGCCAATGACCAGGGCGTCGGTGTAAACGGTTTTCATCGTGGGCGCTCCATCGTGGACTGGGTCAGGTAGAGGATCGAGCCGTCCGGCGGCGCCACGCGCCACAGCGCGAGCAGCGACAGGGCGCCAAGTCCGATAAAGGCAAGGCTGAAACCGGTTTTCAGCCGGCGCAGCAGGGTGCGCCGGGCCGGCTGCGGGCCGAACCACTTCAGCGCCAGCCGGTACAAGCCGATCATCGCGTGCAGGTCGGCGACCAGCAGCAGCGGCGCATAGACCCAGATCATGCCGAGATCGCGCACGCGTTCGCCGGAGCGCCACGGGTCGATGGCCTCGGGCTGCAGGATCATGGTCCACAGGTGGACCGGCAGCAGCAGGAACAGGGCAAAGCCGGTCGCCACCTGCCATACCCACAGCCGGGTGTCGCCGTGCGCCTGGGTATCGAGCTGGTGACCGAGCCGGCGCCACTGGCGCCCGTTCTGCGGAAACTTGCGCAGGGCGATGAAGGCATGCAGTGCGATCAGCGCGCCGACGCCAAGCCCGATCAGGCTGACGACCCACGGATAACCGTGCAGCCCGTCGGCGGACAGAAAGCCGAGTTCCATGGCCTTGACCACGTGATACATCGTCTGCTCGCCAAGCAGGATCGAGGCGACCAGAAACAGGTGTATGCACAAAAACAGCGCCAGCACGGCGCCACTGGCGCTTTGCAGCACATCGAGCCGCGCGTCGCGGCGCGCCCGGTTACAGGTGTCCATCCGGCTATCTCCCAGGGGATTCATGATCAGCATATTGCAACACAACGGAATGCTTAT
Source organism: Microvirgula aerodenitrificans DSM 15089 (assembly GCF_000620105.1). Taxonomy (NCBI): domain Bacteria; kingdom Pseudomonadati; phylum Pseudomonadota; class Betaproteobacteria; order Neisseriales; family Aquaspirillaceae; genus Microvirgula; species Microvirgula aerodenitrificans. The sequence goes on from NZ_JHVK01000015.1 coordinate 52,636, forward strand.
TTTCGGCGGATCATGCCCAAGCCCATCACCGCTGGCAATCGCTGTCAGCCGGTTTGCTGCAGCGCACAGCAATTAGCATTGCGGCATGCAAATTCCGTATGTACAGGCGGTAATTAAGTAGGGGTTTTCCCGCAGAAAAGGCGCGGGCTGTTGCGGCGGCGCAACCTGGCCGGGGTGCCGGTGAAACCGGCGGGCCGGCGCTTCCCGCGGGGGGCCGGTCCGTTGTTGACGTTCCCGATGGCAGGGAGCCGGGTCTGCCGGCCGCATTCGCGGAAAGGATCAATGCCATCCCGGATGGCGACATGCACCAGGCTCGCTATGTTTTCGCAAAGTCTGCTGTGGTATCAAGGCGTCGGCCCGGACCGGGCCTGCACCGCTTGCGCTGTCACCGGGGCGACATCCATCCCGTATAGACTGCGCAACGGTCGTTCCGACATCCATCACAAGAACAACAAGAGGCCTGATCATGTTGCCGCTGTTCGATCAACGCCGCGCCTATCGCGCCTGGCCCGGTGCGGCGCCCAATCGCTGGGACTGGGTGCTGCTGCCGCTGGTGCTGGCCTTGCTGGTCGTTGCCGCCTATGGCGCCATGCAGATGAGCCGGCCGTTCGTGGTCGGCGAGGCACTGCCGGTTTCGCTCGATCCGGTCTACCTGCCGTACTACCTGCTGCGCACCATGCTGCGCATGTTCACCGCGCTGGCCTTCTCGCTGCTGTTCAGCTTCATGTTCGCCGCGATCGCAGCCAAATACCGCAAGGCCGAGAAGGCAATGATCCCGATGCTGGACATCCTGCAATCGGTTCCGATTCTCGGTTTTCAGGCCATCGCCATCGCGCCGTTCATTGCCCTGTTCCCCGGCAACCTGCTCGGGGTCGAGTGCGCGGCGATCTTTGCCATTTTCACGTCGCAGGCGTGGAATATGGCATTCAGCCTGTATCAGTCGATCCGCACCGTGCCGCCGGAACTGAACGAGGCGGCCCGGGTGTTCCGCCTGTCCGGCTGGCAGCGCTTCTGGCGGCTGGAGCTGCCGTTCGCCATGCCGGGCCTGCTGTGGAACATGATGATGTCGATGTCCGGCGGCTGGTTCTTCCTGGTGGCGGCGGAGGCGATCTCGGTGGCCGGCCAGGACATCAAGCTGCCCGGCATCGGTTCGTATATCGCGGTGGCGATCGAGGCGCGCGATCTCGGCGCCATCGCCTGGGCGATCGGGGCGATGCTGACCGGCATCCTGCTCTACGACCAGCTGTTCTTCCGTCCGCTGCTGGCCTGGGCCGACAAATTCCGTTTCGAGGAGTCGCAGGGCGATACCGCGCAACGCTCGTGGCTGCTGGACTGGGGCCGTCGCAGCCGCTGGCTCCATGCACTGACCGACCGCTTCTGGGCCCTGATGCGGCGTGCACTCGGCTGGTTCCCGGTCCGCCATGACGGCCTGTCGCCGCAGTCGTCACCCCGGTCCGCCAGCCCGCTGTGGTCGCGTGCCTGGGACCTGCTGCTGGTGCTGGCCGGCGTCGGCGCGGTCGCCCAGCTGGTGCTGTTCGTGCACAGCGATGTTGGCTGGCGCGAAGCGCTGCGCGTGGTCGGGCTGGGCATGGTCACGCTGGCGCGGGTCATGCTGCTGATCGGGATGGCGTCGCTGGTCTGGGTGCCGGTTGCGGTCTGGATCGGTCTGCGTCCGCGCCTGTCGCAGCGGGTGCAGGCGGTGGCGCAGTTCCTGGCCGCCTTCCCGGTCAACCTGATGTTCCCGCTGGTGGTGTTCCTGCTGGTGGCGTGGCGCCTGAATCCCAATATCTGGCTGAGCCCGCTGATGGTGTTCGGCACCCAGTGGTACATCCTGTTCAATGTGGTCGCCGGTGCATCGGCGATCCCGAACGAGCTGCGGCTGGCAGCGGACAACCTGGGACTGAAAGGCTGGCTGAAATGGAAGCGTGTCTATCTGCCGGCGGTATTCCCCAGCTATGTGACCGGCGCGATCACTGCCAGCGGCGGTTCGTGGAACGCCAGCATCGTTGCCGAGTACGTGACCTGGGGCAAGACCACGCTGGTGGCCGACGGGCTCGGGAGCTACATCAAGCAGATGACCGACGCCGGCGACTTCCACCGCATTGCGCTCGGCATCGGCGTGATGTGCCTGTTCGTGATGCTGTTGAACCGTTTCTTCTGGCGCAAGCTGTACCTGCTGGCCGAAGACCGCAGCCGTTGAGAGATCGTGATGAACCAGAATGTATTGATTGAACTGGGCAAGGTAGCCAAATCCTTCCTGTCGTCCGACGGCAAGCCGCGCAGTGTGCTGGAAAACGTCGATTTCACGCTGCGGGAAGGCGAGATCATCGCGCTGCTCGGCAAGTCGGGGTCCGGCAAGTCGACGCTGCTGCGCATCATGGCCGGGCTGGTGCCGGCCGACCAGGGGCGGGTCGAATATCGCGGCCAGCCGGTCTACGGGCCGGCGGCCGGCATCGCCATGGTGTTCCAGTCGTTCGCGCTGTTCCCGTGGCTGACCGTGCAGCAGAACGTCGAGCTCGGGCTGGAGGCGCAGGGCGTGCCGCCGGCCGAACGCGAGCAGCGCGCCGACGCGGTGCTGGAACTGATCGGACTGTCCGGCTTCGGCGGTGCCCTGCCGCGCGAACTGTCCGGCGGCATGCGGCAGCGGGTCGGCATTGCCCGCGCGCTGGTCACCAACCCCGACATCCTGCTGATGGATGAAGCGTTTTCGGCACTCGACGTGCTGACTGGCGAGACGCTGCGCGACGATATGCTCGAACTGTGGGACGAGAGCCGCATTCCGACCAAGGGCATCCTGATCGTGTCGCACAATATCGAGGAGGCGGTGATGATGGCCGACCGCATCCTGATCCTGTCCAGCGATCCGGGACGGGTGCGCAGCGAGATTCACGTCGACCTGCCACGCCCGCGCAATGCCGACTCGCAGGAAGTCCGGGCGCTGATCGACGAAGTCTATGCGCTGATGACCATGCGCCCGGCCCAGGGGCCGGCCGTGGGGGCGTCGCCGACGCTGCATCTGGGCTACCGGCTGCCGGAAACCGATATCGGCCGCATCGAAAGCGTGCTGGAACTGGTGGCCGGCGCACCATTCAATGGCCGTGCCGACCTGCCGCAACTGGCCGAGGAGGCCGAACTGCCGGACGAGGCGCTGTTCCCGGCCTGCGAGGCACTGGGCCTGCTGGGCTTTGCCCAGGTCGAGCGCGGCGACATCACGCTGACCGCGCTGGGCCGGCGCTATGCCGCCGTGGCCCAGGTGCAGAAGCAGGAAATCTTCGGCCAGCAACTGCTGACCCATGTGCCGCTGGCGGCGCATATCCGTCGCAGCCTGGAAGCGGAACCGTCAGGCGCGCTGCCGGAAAAGCCGTTCCTGGAGCGGCTGGAAGAGTTCCTGAAGGAGGACGAGGCCGAACGCGTGCTGAAGGTCGCCATCGAATGGGGGCGCTACGGCGAAACCTACGAGTACGACTTCCACACCGGCATGCTGAACCTGCCGGAAACGGAACCGGCGCCGCGCGCCTAGATCCTCACGGCGGCAAAGTCCATGTGGTGGCTGAACTCGCGCAGGATCAGCAGCGTGGTGGCCAGATCGTTGCGCGCCGGCAGCCCTTCCAGCGCGGCAGGCCGGCCGAGCGCCACCCGACCCAGCCGGTCGAACAGGCGCTCGATCGCCTCGCGGGACAGGGACACCGCCGGCCGGTCGGGCAGGCCGGCCAGGTGTGCCAGCTCGCGCACCATCGCATCGCTGCAGAACAGTGCGGAACCGGCCACGATCCGCGCACGTGCCGGTGCCAGCGCATCCTCCACCGTCATGATGGCGTTTTCCAGCTCGTCTGCCGTCGGCGGCTCATGGCGGAAGTGCGCGGCGGCGGTGCGCCGCGTACCGATATCCAGCGCCAGCACCGCGTCCGGCACCGGCCCGTGGCCGCTGGCGATCCGCGTCTGTTCCGCGCCGATCTGCAGCACGGTGACCGGTGCGCCGGTTTCGGCCTGTCGCGTCGCGTAGTCGCGGCGCAGGCGTTCGTCGTCCAGGGAAACAGGCATGCGTCCTCCGCTCAGTCGCCCTTGTTCATCAACGCCAGGAATTCCCGGCGCAGATTGGCATCGCGCAGGAAAGCGCCGCGCATCACGCTGTTGGTCATCTTGGCGTGGTCATCCTTGACCCCGCGCCAGTGCATGCAGAAGTGGTCGGCCTCCAGCACCACGGCCAGTCCGTCCGGCTGCAGCTTGTCCATCAGCAGGTCGGCGATCTGGGTCACGGCCTCTTCCTGAATCTGCGGGCGGGTCATGATCCAGTCGATCAGCCGCACATACTTGGACAGGCCGATCAGGTTCGAGTGCTCGCTCGGCAGCACACCGACCCAGGCGCGGCCCATGATCGGGCACAAATGGTGCGAGCAGGCACTGCGCACGGTGATCGGGCCGATGATCATCAGCTCGTTCAGCCGCTCGACATTCGGGAATTCGGTGCTGGACGGGATCGGCACATAGCGGCCACGGAACACTTCGCGAATGAACATTTTCGACACCCGCCGTGCCGTGTCGCGGGTGTTGTGGTCGTTGCGGGTGTCGATCACCAGGCTTTCCAGCACGCGCTGCATCTGCTGCGCGACTTCGGCCTGCAGCGCGTCCAGCTCGCCGGGCTCGATATGGTCGGCAATATTGTCGTTGGCGTGAAAACGGACGCCGGCGGCCTCGAGCCGGGCGCGGATGCGCTGTGAAACGGGCGGGACGGAAGACGGGGGTTCGATGTCGGTGGGGCTCATTCTGGATTCTTGCCTTGGGTGGTGATGTTTCTTGTCACAGGCAGGGTAAAGCGCGCGCGCGCCGTTGACAAATGCCGGGGCCGGGCCGGCGGTGGCGGGCGGTCCATGAAGTGACGACGACGCACGGCCGCACCCCGTGGGCTTTCCCCCTCCCGCCGTCTTGACATGCATCATGGCTCCGGCCATCCCGATTGGGTTGCGTAATATATTCGGGTATATTTCGCGTCCGCATGGGCCAGGCCAGTCAGGGCTGGCCCGGGTTTCTGATTTTTTTACCTATCGCTATATATTGTTTTATATAGCGAGACAGGAGCGAAATGATTACGCCAGCGTCACCTCCGTTCCCCCGCCGTGCGCCGGGCCCGATCACCCTCTGTCCATCCGTGCCCGACTGGAGACGACGCTGGCTGCCGGCGCTGGTCAGTGCGGCCTTCGCCACCGCACCGGTGTGGGCGGCAGACGGGGTGTTCGAGCTGGGTACCGTGGTCGTCACCGGCAGTCCGGTGCCGCCGTCGGCCAGCGGGGAAGCGGTGGTCAGCGCGGCACAGATGGCGAGCGGGAACCGCGATACCGTTGCCGACGCCGTGGCCATGCTGCCCGGTGTCAGTCTGTCGAAGAACAGCCGCAATGAGGACATGGTGTATGTGCGCGGCTTCGACGCGCGTCAGGTGCCGGTGTTTGTCGACGGAATCCCGCTGTATGTCCCGTACGACGGCTATGTCGACTTTGGCCGTTTCACCACTTTCGATCTGGCCGAGATCCGCGTCGCCAGGAGCGATGCCTCGCTGCTGTACGGACCGAACACGCTGGGGGGCGCCATCAATCTGGTGACGCGCAAGCCGGTCAAGCCGCTGGAAGGGGATATTCGGATCGGCATCGGCTCCGGCGACCTGAGCAAGGTGGCGGTCAACCTCGGCAGCAATCAGGAAAGCTGGTATCTGCAGCTTGGCGCGTCCTACCTGGACGCGAACTCGTTTCCACTGCCGCATGGCTTCAAGGACCGCAAGGCGGTACCGACCGACACCGGCGACAAGCGCGAGAATGCGTACCGTACCGATACCCGGGCCTCGTTCAAGCTCGGCTTTACCCCGAATGCGACCGACGAATATGCGATCGGCTATGTGACCCAGGACGGGGAAAAGGGCAACCCGGTCTATACCGGTGACTCGAACAGCGGCATCCGCTACTGGCGCTGGCCGTACTGGGACAAGGACAGTCTGTACTTCATCAGCAACACCCGGCTGGGCGACAACATTCTCAAGACCCGGCTGTACGAGGATCGCTACAAGAACGGTCTGTATGCGTACAGCGACAGCACGTACTCGACCGAACTCGTAAACAGGAACTTCCCCAGCTACTACGACGACAGGGTGCGCGGTGCCTCGGTCGAACTGACCAGCTATCTGCTGCGCGATCATGAGCTGCGCGTGGCCGCGCACTACAAGGAAGACAAGCATCAGGACAGCAACCCGCTGTCGCCGACCAAGAACTACCGCGACGTGACCACCTCGCTGGCGATCGAGGATACGGTGACACTGGCCCCGGCCTGGCGCCTGCGGCTCGGTGCCAGCCATGACCGGCGTGATGCGAAAGAGGTCTACCAGTGGCCGACCGGATCGACCAGCGCCACCAATGGCCTGATCGAACTGAGCCATATTCTGGACGACAGCGGCAGCGAACTGTATGCGCTGGCATCGCACAAGACCCGCTTTCCGACCATCAAGGACCGTTATTCGGCCAGAATGGGAGCGGCACTGCCGAACCCGGACCTGAAGCCGGAAACCGCCAATCACGGCGAAATCGGGGTCAAGGGCACGCCGTGGGACGGCGGACGAGGTCAGCTGGCCGTGTTCTACAGCCATATCCAGGATCTGATGCAGAGCGTGATCATACCGGCGCCGACCGGCACCTGCGGCAAGAACAGCAAGACCTGTCCGCAGATGCAGAACGTCGGTCGTGCCCGCACCGCCGGCGTCGAGCTGTCGATCGAACAGCAACTGCCGGCCAACTGGTCGGTCGGCGGGGCCTATACCTACCTGGCCCGGCGCAACCTCAGCGATCCGGCCACGCTGCCGACCGATACCCCGCGCCACCGCCTGTTTGCCCATGTCAGCTGGGCGCCGGCCAACGAGTGGGTATTCAATGCCACTGCCGAGGCCGAGCAGGGTCGCAAGGTCGCCTATGCCGGTGCCAATGGCTCGACCTTCCGCAGCCTTGCCGGGTATGCGACCTTCGGTCTCAACGGCGAATGGACGCCACGCAAGGACATGAGCCTGCAACTCGGCATGAACAATATCGGCGACAAATGGTATGAACTGGCCGATGGTTATCCAATGCCCGGAAGGACCTGGTATGCCAATGCCACCTATCGCTTCTGAACCCGCCGTGCGCCGGGTCGCCGCCATCGTGCATGGCGAGGACGAGCAGGGCACGCACCGCCTGCTCGACACCTTCGCCCGCGAACTGCTGCAGCGTGGGCACCATGTGCGCGGCGTGGTCCAGAAAGACGCCGACTATTCGGTACTGACCGGCAAGCGCATGAGCCTGCTCGACCTGGACAGCGGCTGCAGCTATCCGATCTCGCAGGATCTCGGCCCCGGTTCAACCGCGTGCTGCCTGGATCCGGCGGGCATCGCCGCAGCCAGCGTCGTGCTGCGCCGGGCACTGGCCGAACGGCCCGAACTGGTGGTCGTCAACCGCTTTGGCGTGCTGGAGGCCGAAGGCAGTGGCTTTGCCGCCGAGCTGCTGGCGCTGATGGCCGACGGCGTGCCGGTGCTGACCGTGGTCGCGCCCAGATTCCTGGCCGCGTGGCGGGCGTTCACCGGCGATGATGCCGACGAGCTGCCGCCGCAGGCGGAGGCGCTGCGCGACTGGTTCACCCGGGTGGCGGAGCGCGCGCGGTGAAGCGACGCGAACTGCTGCTCGGGCTGGCGCTGGCGCTGGCGCCGTGGCTGACCCTGACTCAAGCCGGGTCGGCGCCGGCTACGGCTACGGTCTTTGGCCGTCCGCCGCCCCGGATAAAGCGCGTATTCGCCGCCGGTGCACCGGCCGGGGTGCTGGCGTGCGTGCTCGCACCGGATACCCTGCTGGGCTGGCCGATGCCGCTCAGCACCGAAGCGCGGGGCTGGCTGCCGCCGGTGGCGAGGTCGCTGCCCTTTGTCGGCCGACTGGCCGGGCGCGGCACGACCATGCCGGTCGAAACCCTGTTGCAGCTGCAGCCGGACCTGATTCTCGACGCCGGCAGTCTGGACGCCACCTATGTGTCGACCGCGCGCAAGGTCGCGCAGCAGACCGGCCTGCCGTATGTGCTGACCGGAGGCCTCCTTGCGCAACTGCCGGCGCAACTGCGCGAGATCGGCCGGCTGCTCGGCCGCGCAACGCGTGGCGAGACCCTGGCCACGCATGCGGAGCAGCTGCTGGCGCAGGCCGCGCGAGTCAGGGCGGCGCTGCCGGCCAGCGCCCGGCCGGGCGTCTATCTCGGCAGGGGCGCCGACGGGCTGGAAACCGGGCTGGACGGCTCGCTGAACATGGAAATCATCGCTGCCGCCGGCGGGCGCAATGTGGCGGCGGCAGCCGGGCAGGGCGGGCTGGCACGGGTGTCGCTGGAGCAGGTGCTGGCGTGGAATCCTGACGTCATCCTGACTCAGGATCCTGCCTTCGCCGCCCGGGCCCGCCGCGACCCGGCATGGCGTGCGCTGTCCGCCGTGCGCAACGGCCGCGTGCACTGCGCGCCGACGCTGCCGTTTGGCTGGCTCGACGGCCCGCCCGGCGTCAATCGCCTGATCGGACTGCCGTGGCTGCTGGCGCGGCTGCATCGCGAGCCGGCCCGGGTGCGTGCGCTGCCGGCAACGGTGTCGGCGTTCTACCGCCTGTTCTACGGCATCGAGCTGACTGCCACCCAGCGCGACCGGCTGCTGGGAGAGGAGGGATGAGCCGGCGCCATCCTCTGACTGGCTGGACCGTGGCGCTGGCGGCACTGCTGGCCACACTGGTTGCAGCCTTCGCCATCGGCAAGTTCCCGGTCGCTCCGGGCGAACTGCTGCGCGGGGTAGTGGCCCGCCTCGGCGGCCCGCCATCCGGCCTGCCGGTCGCCGTGGAAACGGTGATCTGGCAGATTCGCCTGCCGCGCATCGCTGCCGGCCTGCTGGTGGGGGCGGCCCTGTCGGCAGCCGGCGCGGCGTACCAGGGCATGTTCCGCAACCCGCTGGTCTCGCCGGATATTCTCGGTGTGTCGTCCGGCGCCGGTCTTGGCGCGGCATTCGGGATTTTTCTCGGCCTGCCGCTGTCGGCCGTGCAGGGGCTGGCGTTTGCCGGCGGTCTGCTTGCCGTTGGCGCGGTCTATCTGATTGCCGGGCTGGTGCGCCGCCATGACCCGGTGCTGGTGCTGGTACTGGCCGGTGTTGCGGTCGGTGCGCTGCTCGGCGCCGGGATTTCGCTGCTGAAACTGCTGGCCGATCCGTATACCCAGCTGGCGTCAATGACCTTCTGGCTGCTTGGCGGGCTCAATGCAGTGACGGCGGGCGATCTGCTGCTGACCGCGCCGCTGATCATCGCCGGCCTGCTGCCGATGGCGCTGCTGCGCTGGCGCATCAATCTGCTCGGCTTCTCCGACGAAGAAGCCTCGGCGCTGGGCGCCAATGTGACCCGATTGCGGCTGATTCTGGTGGCGGCAGCCACACTGACCACCGCCGCCGCGGTGTCGCTGACCGGCATTATCGGCTGGATCGGGCTGGTCATTCCGCATATCGCCCGGCTGCTGGTCGGCCCGGATTTCTCGCGCCTGCTGCCAGCGTCGCTGCTGCTCGGCGCCATTTTCCTGCTGTTGACCGATACCCTGGCGCGTACCGTGGCGCCGATCGAACTGCCGCTCGGCGTACTGACCGCACTGGTTGGCGCGCCGTTCTTCCTGTTCCTGCTGGCCCGGGGCGGGAGGCCGGCATGACGCCGCCGGTGATCGAAACCCGCGCGCTGGCCATCGGCCATGGCCGACAGCCGCTGGGGCGCGACATTGCCTTCTCGCTGGCCGCTGGCGAGGTGCTGTGCCTGCTCGGCCCGAATGGCAGTGGCAAGACTACTTTTTTCAGAACCCTGCTTGGCCTGCTGCCGCTACTGGCCGGCGAGGTCCGGGTCTGCGGCGAAGCCGTGGCCGGCTGGTCGCGGGCCGCCTTCGCGCGCCAGGTCGGCTATGTGCCGCAGGCGCATGCCGGCGTGTTTCCATTTACGGTCGCGGAGGTCGTGCTGATGGGGCGCCTGGCCCGAATCGGCCGTTTCTCGGCCCCGTCGCGGCAGGATCGCGACATCGCGGCAGACTGTCTGGACATGCTGGGCATTCTGCCGCTGCACGACCGTGTCTATACCGCGATCAGTGGCGGCGAGCGCCAACTGGTGCTGATCGCCCGCGCGCTGGCCCAGCAGCCGGCACTGCTGGTCATGGACGAACCGACCGCCAGCCTCGATTTCGGCAACCAGATCCGCGTACTCGACCATATCGGCCGGCTGCGCGGGCAGGGCATGGCCGTGCTGGTGTCGACCCATCAGCCCGAGCATGCCCTGCGGGTCGCCGATCGCATTGCCCTGTTCAATGCCGGTCAGGTGATCGCAGACGGCCCGCCGGCCGCCATGATCACCCCGGCGCGGCTCGCATCCCTGTACGGTGTCAGCGAAAGCGCCGTCTCCGCGAGCCTGTCCCCGTTGTTGTCCCCGGAAAGGAATGTATTGCCATGACCATTGCCGCCATTGATTTCGGCCGCCTGTACCAGGATCACCTGATCGCTGCCGCGCGCGCGCCCAAGCCCGCCAGCGACTGGGATGCCCGCGCAGCCGACATGAAGCGCAAAGTCATGCGCGGCCCGTATGTCGACGCCTTTATCGCCGGCATGAACCTGGATGGCGCCCGCACCCTGCTCGACATCGGTTGCGGACCGGGCACCATCGGTCTGGCGCTGGCCGACCGGCTGGAACGGGTCTACGGGCTCGATTACAGCCGCGCCATGCTCGACATGCTGGTCGCCAATGCCGCAGAGCTGGGGCTGGACAATGTCGAGGCGATCCACCGGGCCTGGGAGGATGACTGGTCCGACCTGCCGCAGTGCGACATCGCGGTTGCCTCCCGTTCCACCCTGGTCGCCGACATGGCTGCTGCGCTGAAAAAGCTCGACGCCAGCGCGCGACTGCGCGTGTACCTGACCCATATCGTCGGCGGCAGCTTTATCGATCCGGCCGTGCTGCAAGTGCTGGGGCGGACCCAGCCCTGCCTGCCGGACTACATCTATATCGTCAATATCCTGCACCGGATGGGCATTCATCCGCGGATCGACTATATCGAGACCCCGAGCCGGCTGGCCGATGCCGTGGATTTCGACAGCTTTGCCGCCCGGGTCGCCTGGTCGCTCGGCGAGCTGGACGACAACGAACGCGCACGGCTGCAGGACTGGTACCAGCGGGAAGGCACGGCGGCGATCGAGCCGATCCGCTGGGCGCTGATCTCCTGGGACGTTCGCCGTCCGCGCCAGGGAGCCTGACATGGCACATCCCCTCTCAAACTGGGTCAGCCACCATCGTCAGACCCATCCTGCCGCCCCGTATGGCAGCACTGCTGCCGGCGACGTGCCGGCAGACATTGTCCATATCCTGGCCAGCGTGCTGCGTCACGTACAGGACGGCGAACTGCCGCTGTTCGCCTGGACTCTCGGTCTGCCGCAACCCTCGCTGCTGTCGCTGATCGAGCGCTGCTTCCCGGAAATCGGCCCACTGGAGCGGATGGACGACAACGACTATGCGGATATTGGCAAGATCGTGCCGGAGCGCTACCGGCAGCTGGTGGCCGCGCTGTCTGCCCATCGCGCCGACAGCCTCAACCCCGAATACGCCGACTGGCTGGCCCGGGCCATTGCCGCCGCTGCACTTGGCCATCGCGAGCTGTGGCGCGACCTTGGCCTGAGCGGGCACGAATCGGTCCCGGCCCTGTTCCAGCGCCATTTTCCGTCCTTCTCCGCCGGCCTGACCCGGGTGCCGGACTGGAAGTCCTTGCTGCTGGCCGCAGCAGCGCCGCACCCCCAGGAGCATGCCGGCGGCGAGTTCGCCAATGCGGTGTTTTTCGACGAGGCGCAGATCGACAGCTGGATCGGAGAAGACGCCCCGCTGCTGGACCTGACCACGCAGTTGCTCGGTATCGGCACCCGGCCGGCGCGCATGCGGCTTCGCTCGCGTCAGGCCACCGTGGTGGCCTGCACCGAGGAGGCGGTCCGGCTGGTCGAGCGCTGCGGCGGGCGGGTCGAGCGTTTTGTTCCCAGCGGCAGCCGGGTGGCGGCCGGCCAGGTTCTGTTGAGTGCGACCGGCCGCGCCGATGCTCTGCTGCGGGCGTGGAAAGTGGCACAGAACCTGCTCGAATATGCGTGCGGCGTGGCCACTGCAACAGCGGCCATGGTCGATGCGGTCCGGGCGGTGAACCCGGACGTGGCGGTACTGACCACGCGCAAGTATCCGCCGGGGCTGCGCAAGCTGGCGCTGAAGGCCACACTGGCCGGCGGGGCGTTTCCGCACCGGCTGGGGCTGGGAGAAACGCTGCTGGTTTTCCCGCAGCACCGGGCGCTGCTCGATGACTGGGACGTGCTGCGCGAACGGCTGGCGCGAGTCTGCGGGGCGCTGAGCGAGAAAAAAGTGGTGATCGAGGCGCATGATCTCGACGACGCATGGCAGGCCCTGGCGGCCGGCGCCAGCGTCATCCAGTTCGACAAGCTGGCGCCGGACGCGCTGCGTGCCGCCTGCAACGCGCTGCGCGCCCATGACGGCGAACTGGCACTGATCGCCGCCGGCGGCATCCATGCCGGCAATGCGGCAGACTATGCGGGTTGCGGTGTCGATGCGCTGGTCACCAGCAGCCTGCATTACGCGCCACCGGCTGATATTGGCGTCGGGATCGAGCCCTGGCCTGCCGCAGATGGAGTGTGATCGACCGGGTTTTCGCCTACACTCGGCGCACCCCCGATCATCACTCAATTCAGGAGCCCAGCATGCAGACCAGTGCGCGCAACCAGTTTGTCGGCAAGGTGTCGCAGATCAAGACCGGCATGGTGAACGACGAGATCGAACTCGTGGTCGCCGGTGGCCAGAAAATTGTCGCGACCGTAACGTGTGACAGCACGGAACAGCTTGGTCTGGTCGTTGGCGGCGAGGCGTTCGCGCTGGTCAAGGCATCGTCGATCATTATCGTGACCGACCAGCAGGGCGCCCGCTTCTCGGCCCGCAATCACCTGCACGGTACGGTCTCGCGACTGCAGACCGGTGCGGTCAATACCGAAGTGGTGCTCGACCTGCCGGGCGGCGGCGCGGTGGCCGCCATCATCACCAACGAGAGCAGTCAGGCGCTCGGGCTGGCAGTCGGCGTGCCGGCCAGTGCGCTGTTCAAGGCAACCAGCGTGATTCTGGGCGTAGCGGCCTGACGGCAGGCGGGCGATACCGGCCATGATATCGCCCGCCTGCAAATACCAATTGCATACCGCTCCATTGATTTCTATTGTTCATCATGCCCGATGGTGAAACAGAAAAGGAAATGGCATGGAAGTGATCAAGATGGCATCGTCTCAGTGGCAGAACTCGCCGAGAGGGGCTTTCGCATTGACACCCAGCGCGAAAAGCATTCCCGGTCAGGCCATCGACTATGCGCTGTGCCAGATCTGCCGCTTGTCGAAAAAAGACGGGGGCATTGTCAGCAACCCGGCCGATGAGCTTGGCTGGAATCCTTCGACGACAGGAGAGGATGCGATCAAGCTGGCAACGCTGAATCCTGCCAACGGGTGGTTTGTCGACAATCTGTTCCGTGCCGACGCAAAGCAGAACTGCATCTATTTCATGGACAGTTTTGATCCGGCCTCGATCAAGACCATTCTGGACTACACGGCCGACTGCGTGGACAGCGGGACCCGATATATAAGCGGCGGGCCTGCCGCCGGCAGTCCGTTCAGTGGCGCGACCATTGCCGGGAACCTGAGGAACGGCACCATCGTGGCAACCGGCAGCAGTGCCGGAAAACAGGTCTTCCTGCAGGACAGGCCGGACATTGCCGCTGACGACCACCTCGATTTTCGTGTCTATCTGATGTACCGGACGGGAACCGAGCAGAAAAGCGAGTTCGTGACGGTCGGCGGTTTTACCTGGAGCTTTGATGGTGCCGACAAAACCGCCACCTTCGGTGGCTTTTTCACCCGCTGGGCCGACCTGATTGAAGATCTGATGGGCAAGGCCATGCAGTTCCAGAATCAGACCCAGAAAACGCAGTGGTCCTATCGCCAGACGACCGGCCAGTAACGGTCTGTTTGCCGGCGGGCTCCCCCGGATGCCCGCCGACGCTGGCTCAGTGCACCGCCACCTTGTCCAGCATGCGGCCGATACCGTCCATGACCCGCAGGTTGGCCTGCTCCATGGCCTGCAATTCGACCAGCGCCTGATCCCATTCGCCAGCGTAGTGGCACTCGATCGCCCGCCGCGCATGCTGGTGAACGGCGCGGTGCGGCGTTTCCAGCTCGGCGTAGCCGGGCAGGCCGGCAAAGCGCTCGTGGCCTTCGCCATCGTAGTACCACTGGCCGAGGCGGCATTCGGTTTCATCCGGCAACGCGTCCGGACGCAGATCGGACAGGCCGAGCAGCACCTTGTAGACCTCGAGCTTCAGCGTCAGCTCTTCAATGTTCGCCAGCTCGACATTGGACAGCGTTGCCGACGACGATACCGCCCGCTCCATGCCGCGCGACAGCGTCATCAGTTGCTGCATGCTGTGCATGGCCGCTTCGCTGTCGGTCGAATAGCGGCCGGCATCGTCGGCCCCCAGCTCCATCACCGAGCGGGCGGCACTGGTCTCCTGCTGGATGGTGCCAACCAGGGTCGCGATCTCGGCCGTGGCCTTGCCGGTACGTTCGGCCAGCTTGCGCACCTCGTCGGCCACCACGGCAAAACCCCGGCCGGCCTCGCCGGCGCGCGCCGCCTCGATCGCTGCATTCAGCGCCAGCAGATTGGTCTGGTCGGCGACCTCCTTGATCAGGCGGACGATGCCGTCGATCTCGGTCGCACGCTGGTGCAGGCCGTCGACGGTACGTGACGCCTCGTGCATGCGCTCGAACATGGCGCGCAGATTGCCGGCGATGCGCTCGAATGCCTGGCGGTTGCTGTCCGACTGGCTGGCGGCTTCGCGGGCTGCCTGCCGTTCCCCGTTCAGGGTGCCGGCCAGACCGAGAAACGACTGGCGCACGCCGCCGAGCGATTCACCAAAACGACCAAAATTGGCGAACACGCCATCCAGCGTCGCCTGACGTCGGCGCAAGGCACCGGCTTCGTCGCTCAGCCGGCTGCGCTCGGCATCCAGTTCGGCGGTCCGTGCCTGCTCCCGGGCCAGTTGCTGTTGCAGGGCGGCATTGTGCTGTGCGCTTTCGGCCAGCGCGTGTTTGTATTTCCAGAACAGCATGATGGCTCCACGTCCGGGGAGCAGGTGAGGGTGGCAATTAAAGATGAATATAAAATACATGTTTAAATGCGTCAACTCTCTGCACGTGTGTCCCTGCGACCATCAGCCGCATTGCGCGGGAACGGCAGGCTGTTTACGCTACAGATGTTCGTCGCCCCCAGCTGACGATTCACTCCAGGGTTATGCAAGCAGGAACGGCCGGTCAGCCCCCGGCCGTTTTTTCTGCCCGCCCGGCGACGATCTCGCCCTGACTGCCAGCCGGCCATGCAGACCGGCTGCCCGGAATGCGGATTTTGCCACTGCCCAGTCCTCCCCTTGAGCCCAGCCCTTGTCCTGCCTCGTGCCCACCGCTTTCTGGTGGATATCCGGTCGAAGTTTGAAAAATCGGATTTGTCTGATGGAAATCGCTTTGTGCACCGCCGATGATGGTAAGCATCAAGATGCTTGATGTTCTTGCTGCCTCACCTCTGCCCGCACTGTATGAACTTGTCTGGCTTTATCCCGGGGATGGCCAATATTGTTTTGGGAGTGACATGTTTACCGTAAACGATAAAACGTGGCGGAGATCGGCATGAACATTTACGACCCTATTTTCTCACGCAACATGATATTGGGCGTCGTGTTGCTGCCCATGATGGCGATTGCACAAGCCCCACTGCCCCCGTTGGAGTATCTAAAGAGTGATCCACCGACGGAGAAAACCAGTTATGCCTCCCGTATTGCCAACCGCAAAGGGGTACATGACGCAGACCCGCACGTGTATGTCTATAACGCCGAATTTGCCAGGCGCTTCCAGATGCCTGATGAGTGGATTTCGGCAGAGCTCAAGGGCGTCGATGCCGTGGCTTTTCGCGAGGTCCCCCGTCCGTACAAGACCTGCGGCTGGGGTGGAAACCCCAAGGCATGCCGCACGGATGAAGTGCGGTGCGAAATGGACATGTATTTCGACCAGACACGCAATCCGCTGCCGTGGGACGATCGAATGAACCCTGTAGATACTCTCTTTGACATTGCGAAGTCGTCCTGGTTTATCGGTTCATTGGCGAACCAAGAAATGCGCCCTCGCACCAGCTTGTGGGGCGGGGTGCCTCTGCCGCGATCCCCCTTTACCGACCCAAAGACGGGCAAGGAACTCATGTGGCAGGGGGGGTACTGGAATAGTGATAAAGATCGTGGCGGAAGCTACTGGGGGATAGCCAGTTACGACCGGGAACCATTCGCCGGTGTGTCACTGGTAACTGTGGGAGGGGGATGCGGTGAACCGGCAGATGCATGGTGGTTAAGCTCAAATAACACTGGATATGAGGAAAAAGCCCAAACGTACAAGCTGGTCACGTTACCCCAAACCTGGAGAGTTCGCGTGAGACAGGCGCTGCGCGAGTCCAGGGCGCGCGCAGAAGCCTTCTTCAAACGCGAAGGAGAGAAGGCGATGAAGGCGTTAAGTGAATCACCGACGCCCAGCCAATCGATTGTCCCCGTGCAGTGACGATCGGTGTAGAGCTTCAATTCGGTGTTAAATCTTTTGAGGTGCATGATCGAGCAGATTGCAACGGCAGACGGTCAGATACTACTCGATGCACAAGTTAATAACCTTGTTCAGGCGATGGCCTCGTTTTCTCCGCCAGCCGCCGGCCAGATGACACTGCCGGAAAACTACAGCCGCGCCCTTGCCCCAGTCATCGCAGCAAGCTGGAAGTAAATTCCTGTGATCGGCCCCAGTTCTCACGGCTTGTCCTTACACGTGCTGCCCCCCATTGATATGAATCTCGGCACCATTGATATATGACGACGCCGACGTGCACAGGAAATGAATGGTGGAAGCGACTTCGGCCGGGTCGCCGAGGCGTCGCATCGGCACGTCGTGCTCGATGATGTCACTGGTGCCGGGTGACAGGATCGAAGTTTCGATCTCGCCGGGGGCGATGGCATTGACGCGCACGCCATGCGGGCCGAACTCGTGCGCCATCTCGCGGGTCAGTGCCGCCAGCGCGGCCTTGGAAGCGGCGTAGGCGACGCCGGCAAACGGGTGGACGCGCGAACCGGCAATCGAGGTGACATTGACGATGGCGCCCTGGCCGGCCACCAGCTCTGGGAACAGCGCGCGGCCGAGCAGGGCGGTGGACAGCAGGTTCACGTTCAGCACCCGGGTCCAGGTCTGCGCATCCGATGCCAGCACGCCGAGGCGGGCGCCGTTGTCGCCCTTGGGCGAAATGCCGGCATTGTTGACCAGGGCATGCAGCTGGCCATTCGGCAATCGCGAGCGGACCTCGGCCACCAGTGCATCGATGCCGTCCAGATCAGCCAGATCGGCCTGCACATGCGAAGCCCGGGCACTGGGCCAGCGGCAGGCTTCGGAAAACGGCTGGCGCGACACGGTCAGGATATGCCAGCCATGCGCCTGGAACAGCTTGACGGTCGCATGGCCAATGCCGCGGCTGGCGCCGGTCAGCAGCATGTATCGCGTTTCGGGCATGACAGCCTCCTGTCTGGTCAACCATGCCGGGCAGCTTCTCATCCTCCTGCCCGCGCCCGCAAGCGTGGCAATGCCGTTCAGCCGGCCGGAAACGGCCAGTCGGCATCGAAGGCGGTGAAGCGCGCCTGCAGGTACTCGATCAACTGGCGCTGGCGATGGACCGGATAGCGGTTCTGCAGGAACACCAGCTGCAACGGCACGGTTTCCCGGCTCCAGTCCGGCAGCAGCAGGCGCAGGCGCCCGGCGGTCACATCCGCGGCCACGTCATGCCAGCTCTTGAACGCGATGCCGTGCCCGGCCAGTGCCCAGTCGCGGATCAGCGCACCGTCGTCGCTGCTGCGCCGGCCTTCGGCATGAATTTCGCGGACCTCGTCCCCGGCACAGAAACGCCACGGGCCACGCAGCTGGCCATCGTGCAACAGCGGCAGCAGCGCATGGCGGTGCAGATCGTCCGGGGTCTGCGGCGTGCCATGACGATCGAGATAGGCCGGTGCGGCGACCGCGACCCGGCGGGTCAGCGCCAGCTGACGCCGGACCAGCGGCGAATCATCGAGCTGGCCGTAACGCAGCGCCAGGTCGATATTGCTGCGCACCAGATCGGTCAGCGCATCGCCGACGCTCAGTGTCAGGGTAATGCCCGGATGTTGCTCCAGAAACGGGTCCAGCCACGGTCGCAGCAGGTGGCGGCCGAGATCGGACGGCAGCGCCAGCCGGATCGGCCCGGCAAGCTGCTGGCGTTGCGCCGCCAGCGCTGCCTCGCCATCGGCCAGTGCCGCCAGTGCGGCCCGGGCCGATGGCAGAAAGATCCGACCTTCCTCGGTCAAGCGCATGCGCCGGGTCGAGCGGGCGAACAGCCGTACGCCAAGCCGTTTCTCCAGCCGCAGAACGGCCGCGCTGGCAGCGGCGGCGGTGCAGCCCAGCTCGCGCGCCGCCGCGGACAGGTTTTCCAGCTCGGCGGTGCGGATGAACAGCCGCAGGTCGTTGATCGCATACATGTCAAAAATTTTTTGATAAATGAACGACAATTATCAATTCTAGCAGTCATGGCCAGGCCCGGAATGGAAAGCCCTTGACCCTGTCCCACGGGGCAGGGTTCACACTGCATGCTTTCGGACAGACAAGAGTGGGGCGGAATGAGCGGCAAACGCGTTCTGGTGATTCTCGGCCATCCGGCCAGTGACAGCTTCAACGCTGCGCTGGCCGATGCCCATGCCGAGGCTGCACGGCAGGCCGGGCACGAGGTCAGGGTGCTGCGGCTGGGCCAACTGGTGTTCGATCCGGTTCTGCATGATGGCTACCGCCGGGTCCAGCCGCTGGAACCCGGGTTGCAGGCGGCGACCGAGGCGATCCACTGGGCCGAGCACCTGACCTTTGTCTTTCCGGTCTGGTGGGGCGGGGTGCCGGCGCTGCTGAAGGGGTTTCTGGACCGGGTGTTCCTGCCCGGTTTTGCCTTTCGCTACCGGCCCGGCAAGGCGTTTCCCGCCCGGCTGCTGAGCGGCCGTTCGGCACTGCTGCTGGCGACGATGGATACGCCGCCGTGGTATTTCCGCTGGGTCTACCGCGACCCGGCGATCCGGCAGATGAAGGACACTACGCTGCGCTTCTGCGGCATCCGGCCAGTGCGGGTAGAGCGGCTGGGGCCGGTCCTCGGCGCTACGCCCGCCCGCCTTGAGGCCTGGCTGGAACGGGCCCGCCTGCTTGCCAGACGACTCTGAACGCGTTATCCAGTCAGCGGTCATGCGCGGGAGGAACCATGTATATCGGGGAACTGGCGAAACGGAGCGGTGCCTCGGCGCGCGCCATCCGGCTGTACGAATCGCTGGGCCTGCTGGGGCAGGTGCAGCGCCAGGGCAGTTACCGCGTCTATCGTGACGAGAGCGTGGCGCTGGTGCAGATGATCCGCCAGGCGCTGGCCCTCGGCTTGCGGCTGGCCGAACTGGCGCCGGTACTGAACGGGGATGGCGAGCCGGACTGGGACCGGCTGGCGGCGCTGCTGGCGCAGAAACGCGCCAGCCTGCGGCAGGAGATCGCGAGACTCGAAAGGCTCGACCAGGAGCTGATACATATCGAGGCGGAGATCCGTGCCTGCACCGATCTGCAGCAGCGCAGCCCGGCCTGTGAGCCTGTCCGTTCCCGTCATCAGCAGAAAGATGCATCTGTTCTGGAAACCCCTTAAGCTATGCGCGCTTAGTGGTTCCGCCGAAGTGGGCGGAGGAAACAGGGAAGTCGGCAAGCCTTCGGGCGGATACCGCGCTGCCCCCGCAACTGTGAGCGGTGAGTCTCGTGCATGAAGTCACTGGCCTGAAAGGCCGGGAAGGCGCACCGGGATGTCGACCCGCGAGCCAGGAGACCTGCCACGAGACATGCCGATCCCCGGCGTATTCCTCACCCGCATCTCCTCGGAGGGAGAACGATGCATATCGAACCCGGCATTCTCAATGCCGCCAAAGTGCTGTACGCCAACGTCGCCGCCGTCGGCGCGCTGGCCGCCTTTTCACCCAGACTGTTCACCCGGCCCGACAACCTGGTCAAGACGCTGCTGGCTGCCGTGTTCTTCTCGGTCTTCATGGAAATCTTCCACCTGCCGGTCGGCGCGTCGGAACTCCATTTCGTCGGCGCATCGGCGGTGTACTTCATCTTTGGCTTTATCCCCACCCTGTTCGGCTTCGCCATTGGCCTGCTGCTGCAGGGACTGCTGTTCGAGCCGCAGGATCTGGTCCATCTCGGCGTCAACTCGCTGTCGCTGATGCTGCCGCTGGTGGCTGCACACGGTCTGCTGGGCCGCCACTTCTTCGCCGAGGACGAACGCCGCCGCATCCGCTGGGCTGAAGTGGTCAAGTTCGACGCGTTGTACTACAGCGGCGTGGTCGCCATGGTCGGCTTCTGGCTGGCCTTCGGCGAAGAACCGACCCCGCTGTACAACTGGGCGCTGTTCGCCGTGTCCTACCTGCCGCTGGTGCTGTGCGAACCACTGTTCACCTGCCTGGTGGTGCGCACGCTGAAGCCGCACGCCGACAAGCTGCTGATCAGCCGCTTCACCTGCGTGAAGACGCTGGCCGTGGCATAGGCACGGGTCTGCAAAAAATGGCGCGAGTGCAACACTCGCGCCATTTTTCATTGCAGCGAAACCCGCTTACTGCCAGCCGTAGCGGCGGGCATAGAATCCCTTCATGGCCTGGGTCAGCGCCATATAGGCCAGCAGGGTGGCGATCAGCCACGGGAAGTAGCTCAGCGGCAGCGCCTGCAGCTTGAAGTAGCCGGCCAGCGGCCCCATCGGCAGGAAAATGCCGATGCTGATGATCACCGCCGTCATCGCCAGCAGCGGCCAGGCGGCACGGCTCTGGATGAATGGCAGCTTGCGGGTGCGGATCATGTGCACGATCAGTGTCTGCGACAGCAGCCCTTCGACAAACCAGCCGGACTGGAACAGCGTCTGCTGCGCCGCCGTGTTCGCGCCGAACACGAACCACATCAGCGCATAGGTGCTGATGTCGAATACCGAGCTGATCGGGCCGAAGAACAGCATGAAGCGTCCCAGTTCGTCCGGGTTCCACTTCTGCGGCTGGCGCAGCGCGTCTTCATCGACGTTGTCGAACGGGATGGCAACCTGCGACACGTCGTACAACAGGTTCTGCACCAGCAGATGCAGCGGCAGCATCGGCAGAAACGGGATGAACGCGCTGGCCACCAGCACCGAGAACACATTGCCGAAGTTCGAACTGGCAGTCATCTTGATGTACTTCAGCATGTTGGCGAAGGTCTTGCGCCCCTCGATCACGCCCTGGTCGAGCACCATCAGGCTCTTTTCCAGCAGGATGATGTCGGCTGCCTCCCTGGCGATGTCGACTGCCGAGTCAACCGAAATGCCGATGTCGGCCGCACGCAGCGCCGGGGCATCATTGATGCCGTCGCCCATGAAGCCGACCACATGGCCATTGCCGCGCAGCGCGCGCACCAGCCGTTCCTTCTGTATGGGGGACAGCCTGGCGAACACGGTCGCATTTTCCACCGCCATGGCCAGCCGGGCATCGCTCATCGGCTCGATATCGCCACCGAGCAGCACCCCTTTGACCGTCAGCCCGACGTCGCGGCACACCTTCAGCGTCACCCGTTCGTTGTCACCGGTCAGCACCTTGACCTCGATGCCATTGGCCTTCAGCGCCGCCAGCGCCGGCGCGGTCGACTCCTTCGCCGGATCGAGGAAGGCGATATAGCCGACCAGCGTCAGTCCCGACTCATCGGCCACTCCATACGTGTCGCGGGCTGCGGGCAGCGCCCGGGTCGCAACGGCAACCACGCGCAGCCCTTCCTGATTCAGCCCGGCGGTCACGGTACGGATGCGTGCCAGCAGTGCCTGGTCCAGCACTCCGGTCGTCTCGCCGTGCCGTACATGGCTGCAGACCGACAGCACTTCTTCCAGCGCGCCCTTGCAGATCAGCAGGTGGCGATCGTCGTGCTCGCTCACGACGACCGACATCCGCCGGCGGCTGAAATCGAAAGGAATCTCGTCGACCTTGCGGAAATTGCCGGCGGCATCCAGTTTCTGATGCAGGTCGGCATGTTCCAGCACCGCCACGTCGAGCAGGTTTTTCAGCCCGGTCTGGTAGCAGCTGTTCAGGTAGGCCATGTCCAGCACTTCGTCCGAGACGGCGCCGAAGGCATCGGTATGCCGTTCCAGCACAATCCGGTCACGGGTCAGAGTGCCGGTCTTGTCGGTGCACAGGACATCCATCGCGCCGAAGTTCTGGATCGCATCCAGCCGCTTCACGATCACCTTCTTGCGGCTGAGGATGACCGCTCCCTTGGCCAGGGTCGAGGTCACGATCATCGGCAGCATTTCCGGGGTCAGGCCAACCGCGATCGACAGCGCGAACAGCGCCGCCTCGACCCAGTCGCCCTTGGTGAAACCGTTGATGAACAGCACCAGCGGCGTCATGACGAACATGAAGCGGATCAGCAGCCAGCTGACCTTGTTCACCCCGGCCTGGAACTGGGTCGGCGTGCGGTCCTGCGTCGTCACCCGTTCGGCCAGGGCACCAAAATAGGTGTCGCTGCCGGTGGCGATGACGATCGCCGTGGCGGTGCCGCTGACCACATTGGTGCCCATGAAGCACAGATTGCCGAGTTCCAGCGGATTGCCGTCAGGGCAGGGGCCGGCCGCGCAGAATTTTTCCACCGGCAGCGATTCGCCAGTCAGCGCGGCCTGGGCGACAAACAGGTCCTTGGCTGCCAGCAGCCGTACGTCGGCCGGAATCATGTCGCCCGCCGACAGCAGGACGATGTCACCGGGAACCAGCAGCCGGATAGGTACCTCGACCCGGCGTGCCGCCTGCGGGTGCAACTGGACGCCGAAGTACTGCCGTGCTTCCTGTGCGATTTCCTGTGCCACATCGCGGCGCAGCACGGTGGCCGTGTTGCTGACCATTTCCTTCAGCTTGTCCGCTGCCGAGTTCGAGCGCTTTTCCTGCACGAAACGGAGCAGGGTAGAGATCACCACCATGGAACCGATGACGACAGTAGCCTTCATGTCGTCAGTCAGCCACGAGATGGCGGCCAGCAGTGTCAGCAGCACATTGAACGGGTTGCGGTAACACAGCCACAGGTGCGTGAACCAGCGCATCGGCTTTTCGTGCCCGACTTCATTCAGCCCGGTCAGCTCGCGCTTGCCGGCGGCTTCCGCCTCGGTCAGTCCGTCAGCGTGCGAGCCAAGTCGCGTGACGACCGCGCTGGGCACCAGCCGCGCCAGCGCTTCCAGGCGCCCGGTGAGCCGGTGTGGCATTTCCTTGCCTGCCGCCGCACCGCGCAGCAGGTCGAGAATGGCCTGGCGGCGAAACTGACGCGCACTCAGGCCCTTTTGCAGAAAGGTCAACAGACCCTTTTTCATGATTTCAAAACGCATGCTTTCCCTCCGCCGGGCACGCGCGGATGCGGCCCGGCCATCGCGGGGTCGACCCCGACGGCCAGCAGGCGGCAACAAGGCGCCATCGCCGTTCTGCATGCAGCAGAACGCGACAGATCCTCGCCTGATGGCGACGTCATGAGTCAGGTGGTGTATGGAATAGGGGATGAGCCGGACCGAACGGTCCCGCTGATGCCACTACCCGCCTGGTCGGCAAGGGCAGCGGCAGGAAAAGCCTGCGATGTCCTTGCCGTTAGCGGTCGATACCCGATCGACAACTGGAGCAACTGTCCACGGATGGACTCCATCTGAAAAAGACCGGCGCAAGATACTCCGCTTGCGACCTGCCTGTCTATCGCAATGCGGGCGCCGCTGGTGGGAATTCATGAAGCAGCATGGAAAAACGTCAAATTTCTGTAAATTGACGCAAATAACGCCATTCTTTGCGGGTAGCTAAAGTTAGCTATTGGGTCTTATTGCAGCCATTTAATGCCGTATGCATTGAAAATCGGCCCATTGAATGCTATGACATCAGCACTTCAATGACGGAGTTTGAGCATGGCGGTTTTTTTCTGTGTCGATACCGGTACGCAGTATGCCGATCTTTCCCCCTGGATCCGCACGGCAGCGGACCCGGTCCAGGCCAACAATGTCGTCAGCAATCAGGTTCGCGCACCACGCCTGCCAGGCAACCGGTTGTTCGTTCCCGGTCTGAACAGCTGCTCGGCTTATGTGATCGTGACCGACACCCACATATATGTTCAGCACAATGTACAGATTCTGGCCAACGGCACCTTGCAGACGCCGGCCACGGCAGACGCCCGGTTCACCACGTTCTACAACAACAGCCATGACCCGAACGAGGTGGTCCGGCAACGCTTTGCCATTGCCGCCAGCGTTGCCGACAACCAGGACTGGACGCGTCCCGCCTACGTCACGCAGCTGTCCGGCAGCGGGGGCACCATGACGGCACAGATCGACGTGAATACCGTCACCGTGGTTGCGGTGACTCATGGGGGAGCCGGCTGGACGCTGGCGGCCAACCTGTTTGCCGTCACACCGCGGATGGAATGGGCGACGCCGCAATCAGCCCGCGTCGACGTGCCCTGACGCCACGCCGGCAGACCGCAACGCTCATGGCCGGCAGCAGACTCAGTCAGCTTGCCCGGCCAGGGCACGGCGCCGGAACAGCACAACCTCGGCGCCCAGCTCCGGGGGCAGCAGCAATCGGCTCAGATCGGGGCGCGGCTCCAGATCGAAGTGACGCTGGGATTCGTATTCTGCCCAGTTGCCGCTGGCGAATTTGTGCTGGCTGACAATGGCGATATACAGCTCCACGCCGGGGGTGCGGAAGACCTCGCCTTCGAACGGATTCCGCGCCGGTGGCCACGAGCAGAGCACCACTTTCGGTGTGTACTGGCGCAGCGCCATCTGGGCCGGCAGGCGGACGACGGACTCCGGGAACGTGATCCGGTCCTGCCAGCTGTAATCGTCCGTCGCCGTGATGCGGACGCCGCGTTCGCGCAGAAAGCGGGACAGGGTGCCGTCGCCGGCGGCGATCTCCAGGCAGGAACGATCGCCGATCAACTGCTGCAGCTGATCGATCAGCGCCCGGGAGTAGAAACAGTAGATGCCCTTGCGTTCGGCCAGCGGCATCAGGAAACGCTTTTGCCAGACCAGCGGCCACAGCAGCCGGAACCAGAACAGCGAGGCCGGCTTGCGTTCGAAACCGCGCCGGAACAGCAGCCGTTGCACCAGCAGACCGTTGAACAGATTGAAGCGGACCTTGCCCGAGCTGCGGCCGGTCGCCACCGCGAGGCTGTAGCGCTCGATGGCCAGCGCCGCCATCCGCTGGCGAATGGCCAGTTGCAGGCGCCGGGTCTTGTCCTGTTTGCCGAGCGTGGCTTTCGGCACTTGGGACAGGGGGGGTGGATTCAGCAACCGGTGCAGGCTGGCCGGGTCGCGCCGGGTAATGGCATCGGCCAGTTCCTTTTCCACGACATCCCATTCTTCCGGAAACGCTTCGCGCAGCGCCTGCTGGGAAGGCCTGCTCTGCAACCAGGACAGGACCTTGCGTGGATCATTGAGCTTCACCGAATCACCTTTCGACCATTAAATACCGCGAGCGAGAGGATAACTGGAATTGCTCAACCGGACGGACTTGACAGGAAAAAAACCGGGAGGCGCATCGACCCGTGACGCGCCCCGCCCGGCAGGTCTCAAACGGTGGCGCGCAAGGTTCTGGCCGCTGCCACCATCTGGGTCAGCGCCGGAATGACTTCCGCCCACTGACGGGTTTTCAGCCCGCAGTCCGGATTCACCCACAAGCGCCCGGCCGGGATGCGTTCGGCCGCCTTCTGCATCAGTTGCACAATATGCTCCCGGGTCGGAATGTTCGGCGAGTGAATGTCATAGACGCCGGGCCCGATCTCGTTCGGATACTTGAAGTCGTCGAATACATCGAGCAGTTCCATGTCGGAGCGTGAAGTCTCGATGGTGATCACATCGGCGTCCATGCCGGCAATGGCGGCGATGATGTCGTTGAATTCCGAATAGCACATGTGGGTGTGGATCTGGGTTTCGTCCTGCACGCCGTTGGCGCTGATGCGGAACGCTTCCACCGCCCAGTCCAGGTAGGCCTGCCACTGCGAACGACGCAACGGCAGTCCCTCGCGCAGGGCGGCTTCATCGATCTGGATGATGCGTACCCCGGCCCGCTCCAGGTCCAGCACTTCCTCGCGGATGGCCAGTGCCAGTTGCTGGCAGGACACCGAGCGAGGCTGGTCGTCACGCACAAAGGACCAGTTCAGGATCGTGACCGGGCCAGTCAGCATGCCCTTCATCGGCTTGTCGGTCAGCGATTGCGCGTAGCGGATCCATTCGACCGTCATCGGTTTCGGCCGGCTGATATCGCCAAACAGGATCGGTGGCTTCACGCAGCGCGAGCCATAGGACTGCACCCAGCCGAACTGGCTGAACGCATAGCCATCCAGCTGCTCGCCGAAGTATTCGACCATGTCATTGCGCTCGGCCTCGCCATGCACCAGAACATCCAGTCCCAGCGCTTCCTGCTCGCGGATGCAGTGGGCAATCTCCGCCTGTATTGCCGTCCGGTAGGCGGCTTCGCCCAGTTCCCCGGCCTTGTACTGACTGCGAACCTGGCGGATTTCCGCTGTCTGCGGGAATGAGCCGATGGTGGTAGTCGGGTAGGGCGGCAGCGCCAGCAAGGCGGTCTGTTTGCGGATGCGGACCGGGTACGGACTCTTGCGCTGGCCCAGCGCCGGGCTGATGCGGCTGACAGCCGCCTTGACCGCCGGATTGGTCACGCGGGGCGAGGTTCGGCGTGCTGCAACGGCTGCAGCGTTCTCGGCAAGTTCTGCCGCCACGGCCGTGCGCCCCCGGTTCAACGCCGTGGCCAGCACGGCGAGTTCGTCCAGTTTCTGCAGGGCAAAGGCGAGCCAGGAGCGGATATCGGCATCCAGCTTCTGCTCGCTGGCCAGATCGACCGGCACATGCAGCAGCGAGCAGGACGGCGCGATCCACAACCGTTCACCGAGCTGCGCCGCGACCGGTTCCAGCCAGTCCAGCACGGCAGCAAGATCGGTTTTCCAGATATTGCGGCCGTTGATGACCCCCAGCGACAGCACCTTGTCCGACGGCAGCAGTTTGAGCAGCGACGGCAATTCGTCACCGGCATTGACCGCATCCACATGCAGGCCGGCCACCGGCAAGCGGCAGGCCAGCGGCAGATTGTCCTGCAGCGAGCCGAAGTAACTGGCCAGCAATACCCGGATGCGATCGGTCGCCAGTTGCCGGTAGGCATGGCCCAGCGCCTGCTGCCAGTCGGCATCCAGCTCGGTCACCAGCACCGGCTCATCGATCTGTACCCACTCCACGCCCTGGGCCGCCAGTTGTGCCAGCAGTTCGGCATAGACCGGCAGCAGGCGTTCCAGCAGGGCCAGCCGGTCGGAATCGTCCTTGGCCTTGCCCAGCCACAGATAGCTGACCGGGCCGATGATCACCGGCTTGGCCCTGACATTCTGTGCCCGGGCTTCGGCAAGCTGTTGCAGCAGCCGGGAAGCGTCGAGCCGGAACGTGGTATCGGCCGTGAATTCCGGGACGATGTAGTGGTAGTTGGTATCGAACCACTTGGTCATTTCCCCGGCGGCAATGCCGGCGCAGCAGGCAGCGTGCTCCTCCGCCCCCTGGGCAGAACGGCCGCGTGCGACCCGGAAGAGATTGTCCAGCGCATCGCCATGGAAGTGACGGGCCCGTTCCGGCAGATTGCCCAGCATGAAGCTGGTGTCGAGCACCTGGTCGTAGAAGGAGAAATCGCCGACCGGAACCAGGTCCAGGGCAGATTGCTGTTCCCAGTGACGCTGGCGCAGCGTTGCGCCGAGTGCGGTCAGCGCGTCGCGCGAGGACTGGCCCTTCCAGTACGATTCGAGTGCGAATTTCAGTTCGCGTCGGGCGCCGATGCGGGGGAAGCCGAGATTGTGCGTGGTAACCATGATGGCCTTTTCAGTGTCCGGTACGGGGATGGACACATCTTAGGGACTGGCTACCCATGACGTAAAATGGCATTATTTCAACAATCAATTACTATTTTTCATGGATAGTCATGCTTGAGCGAGCCCATCTGGTCATCGTGCGCGAAGTCGAACGACAGGGGTCGCTGACGGCCGCCGCCCGCGTGCTGTGCCTGACCCAGTCGGCGCTGAGCCACACCATGAAAAAGCTCGAGCAATCGCTGGGCACCGATATCTGGCTGCGCGAAGGGCGCAACCTGCGCCTGACCCAGGCCGGGCACTACCTGCTGGAAGTGGCCACCCGGCTGCTGCCGCAACTGGACCGGGCGGAAGACCGCCTGCGCCAGTTTGCCCATGGCGAACGTGGCACCCTGCGCATCGGCATGGAATGCCACCCGTGCTATCAATGGCTGCTCAAGGTGGTGTCGCCCTACCTGCTGCAGTGGCCGGACATCGACGTCGACGTAAAGCAGAAATTCCAGTTCGGCGGCATCGGCGCGCTGTTCGGCAACGAAATCGACCTGCTGGTCACGCCTGACCCGCTGTACAAGCCTGGACTGCATTTCGAGCCGGTATTCGACTATGAACAGGTGCTGGTGGTGAACCGCAGGCATGCGCTGGCCCGGGCGACGCATGTCGAACCGGCACAACTGGCTGACGAGGTATTGATTACCTATCCGGTGGAAATCAATCGGCTGGATATTTACAACCAGTTCCTGATGCCGGCGGGCATCAGCCCCAGGCGGCACAAGGTCATTGAAACCACCGACATCATGTTGCAGATGGTGGCCTGCGGACGTGGCGTGGCCGCATTGCCGCGCTGGCTGGTGCAGGAATACAGCGGCAAGATGGAAGTGCAGCCGGTCCGGCTGGGTCCCCGCGGCATCAGCAAACAGATTTTCCTGGGGGTGCGCGAAACGGAAGTGGATATTCCTTATCTGCGCGCCTTTATCGAACTGGCGCGCAAGCCATTACCCCTGGACAGCAAGGCCGGGTTTCCGGATCACGGAAAACAGGATGGCATCGCAGGACCGCTGATACACCCCGATAGCTGAAGGGAAACCGGGACCGATTCACGCGGCGCGACCGGGCGGGCGAGCAGGGCAGGGGCGTGGCGTGGCCCGGAGCGTGCCGGAGAGCATCCGCTCGATTTCCGGCGAAATCGGCACGGCCAGAAGGACGTGTCGCGCTTCCCGGCCCAGGCCGGCACATTCAGCGCCGGCCAGCCGATCTGTCGGCAATCGTGATTTTCTGCGCCATATTCAATGCATGGCGTTCATCCTGGACGCTTCTCCGGCATGCCGGAGCCCAGGGAAAGGAATCATGATGTTGAACTGGAACGACTATCGCAAACAGCTCATGCGCCGGGTTGGCGAACTCGGAAAACTGTCTCCCGATACCTTGTCCGGCTATCAGGCGCTTTCGGGCGCCGGCCAGAAGACCGGCCATCTGGATGCCAGGACCCGTGAACTGATCGCCCTGGCCGTGGCGGTCACCACGCGCTGCGACGGCTGCATTGCCGTGCATGCGGACGCCGCCATCAAGCAGGGCGCCACCCGCGAGGAAGTGGCCGAGGCACTGGGTGTGGCCGTGGCACTGAATGCCGGCGCCGCCATGGTGTATTCGGCGCGGGTGATGGATGCACTGGCCGATGACAGCCAGGCAACGTGACGGCGGCGGAAGCGGCTGCAAAACCCGCGCTGCGGGGGCCGGTGCGGCAGCACCTGGCTTCCCATGCACAACACTTACTATTATTAAGGTAATAGTAAAAAATTGGCATTAAAGATAACGTAATTTACGTATTACGTTATCTTCATCATGCAACGACATGCGTCGCCGGAAAAACCGACAGATTGCGCAGAAAACAGAAAGACGTTTGCCGGATGGCGCTGCTATCACTTCACCCTGTCCCGATTGCACGCCCACACCTGGAATGGAATCTGCATGAGACCTGTCCTTCCTCCCATGCCAGCCGTGCAACAGCCGGGTCTGCCCGGACCGGGGGCAACGTCCACCATGGTGCGGGACCGCGAACTGGTGCGGAAATTTCCGGACCTTCTCATGCAGCTGCGCGACCCGTCGCCAGGCAGGATCATTCATGACCGGCAGGCGGCAGACACGCGTTGCCGCTTCCCGCCCGGGGAGATTGCCGGACAGCTTTTTGCCGAGGCCACGCTGCCGCCCCCTGACATGGCAGAGGACCATCATCACGTCGCCTCGACGCTGGCGACGGCCTACCGCAGCAGCGAGACATTCCGGCGGCTGTTCAACCACGCCTGGGACAGCGATCTGCGTTGCCCGGCGCGACGCTGGGCGCTCGGGTCGCCTGGCAAGGATCCCGGCGTGGCCGGACACCGCCAGGTCATCGTGCTCGACAGGGCCCGGCTGGAAGCGGCAAGTTATCCCTCAGTCTCCGGTGAACAGCCGCTGGGCTGGGCACGCGGTTGCCTGCAGGAAATCATCAGCGGTCTGCTTGGTGTGCCGGATGCCATCGATGCCCGCCATCCGCGTGGCGCGGCGGTGGAATACACCAATATCGTGCTCAAGGAACTCGGCTGCAGCAGCCCTGCCCGCCAGTCGTCCGCGGATATCGATATGCCATCATCCTTGCCCGCCGACAGGCTGACGAGCGCGCTCCGGCTGGCACAGCGTTATGTGCAGTGCGGGCGTCAGCCCGACACGGCGGTGACCCTGAGCGACATGGCAAGCATGCGGGAGGTGGCCAGATGCGAGAACGACAGGAAAACCGGCCTGAACCTGTCGCTGGCCGGCTCGATGGACGAGGTGGTTGCCCTGCTGGCCGGCAAGGCGCCGCCCTTTCATCTCCGGCTTGTTTTCAGGGAGCCGCGCCATGGCTACCATCACGTCTTTGCCGATATCGACGCGCAGCCCGGTCAGCCCCTCTCCGCCATCCTGATAGAAACGGCAGCTGCAGCGAGCGCCCATCCGCTTTATCAGCGCTTTTCGCAGGCGCTGGGACAGTTTGCGGACCGGCATGACGGCATGCTGCTGGCTGTCATCGACAGCCATGTGCAGCGCAGCCGGGGAGACTGCCTGATTTTCTGCATGTCCTTTGCGCTGAAATCGCACAGGCATGCGTCCAGTTTCACCCGGCTTCATCACGACCACCGCAGCGGTCAGCTGGCTTGTGCCAGGGTGAAGGACGACATTTTCAGCGGCATGGACATTCTGCTGCTGCCCAGCGCCTTGCTGCCTGCGGACTTCATCAAGCACACACATTCAGCACAACTGATACGTGAGCGCTTGCTTGCGGGAAATGACGACCAGGACGCGCGCGCCCTGCTTCGCCTCAAGATGGCATCGATCGAAGCAGGCCGTCGGCCGGAGCAGGCGGGGGCCTCTTCCGGCAGCCGCCCCTCTATTGAATACAAGCGGCTGGGTCTGATCCGGCGGGCGATCGCGGCGGTCTCCCGGCCCGATGACGGGCCGGCCGGGTCATAAGCCGCTTCAGTCGGCGAATTTCGGTGTCGATTTACTCATCTGCGCCAGGATGGCGACCTGGATATCGTCGGAAACCAGCATGGCGGCGTTCCAGTGGGCAACAAAGGCCAGTCCTTCGGCAATGCTGTGATCCCGGCTGTAGTTCATTACCTGCTTGGTGCCACGCACGGCCAGCGGCGACTTGGTGGCGATTTCGCAGGCCAGGGCATCGGCGGCGGCCAGCACGGCTTCGGCGTCCGGATGGCAGCTGTTGACCAGGCCGATGCGCCCGGCCTCCGCGGCATCGATCCTGCGGCCGGTCATGGCCAGTTCCCGTGCCCTGCCCTCACCGACATTGCCGGCCAGACGCTGCAGTGTACCCAGGTCGGCGACCATGCCGACATCCACTTCCTTGACCGAGAAAAACGCATCTCCGGCGGCCAGGCGCATGTCGGCCGCCAGCGCAATATCCAGCCCGCCGCCGACGCAGGCGCCATGAATGGCGGCGATGACCGGCTTGCGACAATGCTCGATGCTGCTGACGGCGCGCTGCAGACGCTCGATGGTCAGCAGCAGTTTTTCCCGCTTGCGGGCTTCACAGTGATCCTGAATCTGCTGCTGCAGGCCGATCAGCATCTGCAGGTCAATGCCGGCGCAGAAATGCTTGCCATTGCCGGACAGGACAACGGCGCGGACTTCCGGCGCGTCACTTGCCCAGTCGAATGCCTGGTGAAGCTCACGCCACAGCGTGTCATCCATCGCATTGGCGCGATCAGGGCGGTTCAGTTTCAGGTGGGCAACCTGGTTTTCAACGGAAATGGCAATCGATTCAAGTTTCAACATGATTCCCCGATAGGCAAGTGCTGGACAGCGGCCATCATACCGTGCTGCAGCGAACTTGCGACGAATTGCATCGCCAGGTTCATTATCGGAAGCAGCGCCGCAAAAGTGAAACTGAATTGAAACAGCAGTACGATTCACTCCTCATTGTTGAATAAATCGAGCAATTCCTTGGGAATGGATTTTGCTGCCGTTCTGGACGGTTTTCCCGTCCTGTTCTGACGGTTTGCCGGAGCAGGCGATTCCTGGGCGGAAGAAGACGGCGCAGGTTCGGCCGGAACGTGCGACTTGTTGCTCAATGTGGCCTCAAGTTCGATGTCGAACTTGGCGGCCAGCTGCTTGACTGCATTGATGGCTTCAAGCCGTTCGTGCTTTCTGAGGGAGGCTATCTGTTCCTGAACGACATCGGCCAGGCTGGACAATTCAAACAGATTCATGTTTTTCACAAGCTGTTTCATGTCCTTGGTCGACATGCCACTGCCTTTTGCATTGTGTGTTGTCATTTGTGTATTCTCTTTCTCACCAATTCAATGGCGTCCGGATCCCGGTAACGGGTACCGCGCCCGCTGTGTTTGCCGGGGGCTGTTCATTACGCAAGCCGTTGCATGACAGTATATTCCGGACCGCAGGTGGGCCCGGAGGAAGGGAGGCGGATCCGGCGTCTCGCCCCCGCAAGGATGGGGGCCTGAACAGCGGTCTTCAAGCGCATGCCGTTAACAGCTGTTGTGTGCCCCTCGTCCGAATGGTGGACACCCTTGCATGATTAGCCATTTTTCAATGGTGATCAATCTTTTGTAAAAAAATTTTCAGCGTTTCCGCCGGACGGAAATCCGGTAATGCGAAACCGGCACCATCCTCACCGGCAATATTGCTGCGATTCAACGCCAGCCCCTGCCATCCTTTGCTATTCTTGCAACTTCCTGCAGGACCGTGACGCGACATGACATCCCGCCTCCGGCCTGTGGCGATGGCTTTCTTGTTATATTGAGGCGGCGAAGCGCAAGCCGTCTTGCGTTCAATGCGTTGATTCTACAATAAAAGTTGGCTCAAATTGAAGATTCCGTTTACCAAGATGCAGGGCCTCGGCAACGATTTTGTCGTGCTGGACGGGGTACGCCAGTCCATTTCGCTGTCCGCTGAACAGATCCGTCGACTGGGTGACCGTCGCTTCGGCATCGGATTCGACCAGTTGCTGCTGGTCGAACCAGCCCGGGAAGCCGGCCATGATTTCCGTTACCGGATTTTCAATAATGACGGCAGCGAGGTCGAGCAATGCGGCAATGGCGCGCGCTGTTTCGCCCGCTTCGTTCACGACCAGCATCTGACCGACAAGGCCGAGATCAGGGTCGAGACGGCGCGTGGCGTGATCGTGCCGAAGCTGGAAGCCGACGGGCTGGTCAGCGTCGACATGGGCAGTCCGCGTTTCATACCGGAGCAGATCCCGTTTCTGGCCGAGGCAGACGCCATTATCCACCCTTTGGAGGTGGCCGGGCGCACCATCGACCTGACGGTCGTGTCGATGGGCAACCCTCATGCGGTACAGGTGGTCGATGATGTCGATACCGCGCCGGTCACGGCCATCGGCGCGCTGATCGAGGCCCATCCGCGTTTCCCCGCCCGGGTCAACGCCGGCTTCATGCAGATTGTGTCCCGCAGCGAGATCCGCCTGCGGGTATTCGAACGCGGCGCCGGCGAGACGCTGGCCTGCGGTACCGGCGCCTGTGCCGCCGTGGTGGCCGGTATCCGGCGCGGACTGCTGGATGACACGGTCCTGGTGCATGCCAGGGGCGGGGACCTGACCATCCGCTGGCAAGGCGACCAATCGCCGGTGCTGATGACCGGACCCGCCGTCACTGTCTATCAAGGGGAAATTGCTCTGTGACTCCGCAAGCCGTAGCCGAATGGCTGATCGCCAACCCTGATTTCTTCGACCGTCACCCCGAAACCCTGCTGGAATTGCGCATTCCGGCACCGGCGCGCGGCGATACCATTCCGCTGATCGAACGACAGGTGCTGGCGCTGAAGGATCAGGCGCGGCAGCTGAATGTGGCCATGGCCCGCCTGATGGCCTACGGCGAGAGCAATGGCAATATCGTCGCCCAGGCGCACCGGCTGGCGGTCGGCCTGCTGGCCGCGCGCCGGGTCGAGGACATCATGGCTGCCGTGCGGCGCTCGCTGGAAGACGATTTCCAGCTGCGTGGCTGGGCGATCCGGCTCTGGCATCCGAAGGCAGAAGCTTTCGGCCTGCACGCGGCGCCCTTGCCGCTGGCGGAGCGCACCGTGGCAGCGCCCTATGTCGGTCATTACCTGAGCCAGCAGGCGATGGACTGGCTGCCCGGCCACCATGTCTGGCAGTCGTTCGGCCTTGCCGTACTGAAAACCGCCGACGGTGAACCGTTTGGCGCGCTGGTGCTGGCCAGCGAGGACGAGCAGCGCTTTGCCACCGACATGGAAACCCTGCTGCTGGCCGATATTGCCGAACTGATCGCCACGGCCCTGACGCGCGAACTCGACCGGGCATGAGCCTGCTGGTGGCTGCGGCACTGCTGCCGCTCATCCTGGTCCACCTGCATGCGCTATGGCTGATGGTTTCGCGCCGCGACGGTATCGCCATTGCCTGTAGCCTCGCCGCCTGGCTGGTACTGGCCCTGCTGTTCAAGGCGCTGCGTCCGTCGATGCCACTGGCCGCCGTCTGGCTGCCCGGACTGTACCCGTACGCGCTGCTCGGCATCAGCGGCGTATTCTGGTCGATCAGCCGGGCACAGGGCGATACGGCGCGGGAAAAATGGAACTGGCTGCTGTCCCCTGCCCGGCCGGATGGCCCGCATGCGCTGTTCCTGTCGGTGCTGATCGGACATGCCGGCTTCGCCGTGCTGGCGCTGTGGGCGCGGCCGGCCCTGCTTGCCTACCTGTATGCACCGTCAGCGACGGCACTGTGTTTCCTCTGTTATTTCCTGATTCTGGGCGGGTACCAGTCCCGGCGGCGTGGCCGGCGCCTGGGCGGGCTCTTTGTGTCGCTGTCCATTCTGGTGCTGCCGCCGGCCGCCATTGTCTTTTTCTCCGCACTGTCGTCCTGGTGGCAGGGCCGCTGACGGCTTCAGTCGACAGGGTATTTGACCACGACGTGATTGCGGTACAGCCGTTCGGAATGCAGCAGCACCGGGTCGTGACCCTTGCTGTACACATCGCGCCAGATTTCATTGTGCCGGAACACGGTTTCGCCCTGGCGAACAAAGCGGTGCGCTTTCTGATAGACGTGGTATTTCCTGTCGCGGGGCTGGTTGCACAGCAACTCCCCCTCAAGCTGTTCCCCGGTCATGTTGAACACCAGTTGAAACGTGCTGGCCGTCGGGTTGTGAAAGACCAGGTCCACGTAATTGTAGAAAATGGCGGCGCCGGAACCGAATGGCAGAATGCGCCCTTCGTCGGGAAACGGGTCGAAACTGTGATTGGCGCGTTCTACCACCACCAGCGGCGAATGCATGATCATCCAGTGGATCAGGTTGCTCAGCTGGCAAATCCCGCCCCCGACCCCGCTGCGCGCCTCGCCCATCGACAATTCCATGCCCTCGACAAAACCCCGCTTTCGGGTCGGTTTTCCGACCAGCCGGCAGAACGAGAAATACTCGCCCGGGCCGATGGTCGTGCCGTGGATGGCGGCGCTGGCCAGCCGCAGATTGATCACCTTGTTATGCTGCAGGCGGATATCGCTGTCACCGAGTTTGCGTATCAGCTTTGACGTGTGCTTGATATGGCGATAGGCGAGTCGCTGCATCGGCGTGCGGGTACGCGCATAGCGGCGGGACGACAGCCACCAGCCGAGACGACGATACGTTCTTTTCTGCAGCACGCGCAGCCAGTACAGCACGGGATGGTACGAGGACAGCGGCCTACGCATGCCGCGTTACTTCATGAATCATGGGGTTCTGGTGCTCGGCGGAAACAGTTTCGCCGGCACCTTAGCGTATCCGGAACAGGGCGTCCATGCACTGCCCGGGCGGGCCAGGCGTGAGTCTGCCTGGCCCGCCCGGGGGACTCAGTTGCGGATCGCGGCCAGTTTGGCGGCAGCATCGCGCAGTGCGGTGCGCAGCCCTTCTTCCACCACCGGGTGGTAGAACGGCATCGCCAGCATCTGTTCGATGGTCAGCGACTGCTGATGGCTCCAGGCCAGCAGGTGGGCAATGTTTTCCGCACGCGGCCCGGCCCATTCCGCGCCGAGGAAGCGACCGCTGTCACGATCGGCGTAGACATGCATCAGCCCGCGATTTTTCAGCATGACCCGGCTGCGGCCCTGATCGGCGAAATCGACTTCACCAACCACGATCCGTTCCGGGTCCAGTTCGGCATGGCGCTGGCCGACCATCGCGAGTTGCGGATCGGAAAACACCACGGCGATCGTCGAGCGACGGCGCAGTGCCGACAGCGAGGGCCATGCCGCCGCGTTTTCGCCGGCCAGCCGACCCTCGTCGGCGGCTTCGTGCAGCAGCGGCAGGACATTGTTGACGTCGCCGGCAATGAAAATCGGCGCGTCACCACATTGCAGCGTGACCGGGTCGAATAGCGGCACGCCACGCGCATCCAGCGCCAGGCCGGTATTTTCCAGCCCCAGCCCGCGCACATTCGGCGCCCGTCCGGTAGCCGCCAGCAGGTAGTCGAAGCGCTCTTCGACCTGTTCGCCGGCCAGATTCACATACGGAATCACGATCTCGTCGCCGTCGCGGCGGATCTCGCCGACCGTGGCC
The DNA here is from genome assembly GCF_000620105.1 of Microvirgula aerodenitrificans DSM 15089. Lineage (NCBI taxonomy): Bacteria > Pseudomonadati > Pseudomonadota > Betaproteobacteria > Neisseriales > Aquaspirillaceae > Microvirgula > Microvirgula aerodenitrificans. The sequence goes on from NZ_JHVK01000015.1 coordinate 89,776, forward strand.
GCCGGGTCGAGATAGAACTCCTGCTGGAACAGCGCGGTGACATGGTCGCGGATGGCCGGGTCGGACAGCGGACCGACACTGCCGCTCATGCCGAACAGGCGCACCCCGACCCCGAGCCGCGACAGCGCCTGACCGAGTTCCAGCCCGATCACGCCGGGGCCGAATAAGGCAACCCGACCCGGCAGCGTGTCCCAGGAGAACACATCGTCATTGATGATCAGGCGATCGCCGGCAGCGCGGAACGGCGGCGGCACGACCGGCGACGAGCCGGTGGCCAGCACGATGCGCCCGGCGCGGACCCGGATATCGTCGCCGACCTGCAGCGTGGTGTTGTCGATGAAGCGGGCAATGCCGGACAGCTTGTCCGTGGCCGGAATGTCGTCGACACCGCGCACAACAAAGCCGACAAAACGGTCGCGTTCGCGCCGTACCCGTTCCATGACGGCGCGACCGTCCACTGACACGCCGGCCACCTGCACGCCGAACGGGGCGGCATGGCGGGCTTCATGGGCGGCTTCGGCGGCGGCGATCAGCAGTTTGGACGGCATGCAGCCGACACGGGCGCAGGTAGTGCCGTGGGCATAGCCCTCGATCAGGACAGCGGTCTTGCCGGCAGCCTTGACCGCGCGATAGGCAGCGAGGCCGGCAGTGCCGGCACCAATGATGGCGACATCAGGACGAATCTCTTGCATTTTGCTCTCCGTGAAAAGGGGGGCGAACCGGAAAATGGCAACACGGCGGCAGCGAACTGCGCTGGCATGTTCGGGCTCGGGTCAGGATCAGGGGAAAACCGGGAAAGACATCCGGCCGGCGGAAGCCGCCGGATGTCGCGAACGCAGGCAAGGACGCCGCATCCTGTCCCGCCCGCGCCGGACGGCGCAGGCGGGGTATCACGCATCAGGCAGCGAGGAACTTTTCCAGCGCTTCGGCATTGCCGATCAGGCGGCCGTTGATGAAGATCTGCGGCGCGGTCATTTCGCCGGACACGGCGCCGAGCACCTTGCCGCGGATCTTGTTGTCCAGCGGCACGTCGGCGTACACATAGCCGTTCTCTTCCAGCAGGCGCTTGGCTCTGGCGCAGAACGAGCAACCGACCTTGGAGAACACCACGACCTGATCCGGCTTCTTGGCGTTCGGGTTGATGTAGTCCAGCATGGTATCGGCGTCGGACACCTTGAACGGGTCGCCCGGTTCCTGCGGCTCGATGAACATCTTCTCGACCACGCCGTCCTTGACCAGCATGGAATAGCGCCAGCTGCGCTTGCCAAAGCCGAGGTCGGTCTTGTCGACCAGCATGCCCATGCCGTCGGTGAACTCGCCGTTGCCGTCCGGCACCATGACGATGTTGCCGGCTTCCTGGTCCTTCGCCCATTCATTCATGACGAAGGTGTCGTTGACCGATACACACAGGATGGCATCGACGCCGTTTTTGGCGAAGGCCGGGGCCAGTTCGTTGTAGCGCGGCAGGTGGGTCGACGAGCAGGTCGGCGTGAACGCACCGGGCAGCGAGAACAGGACGACGGTCTTGCCCTTGAAGAGATCATCGGTGGTGACATCCTTCCACTCGTTGTTTTCACGAACACGGAAAGTGACGTTCGGTACGCGTTGGCCTTCACGATGGGTCAGTTGGGTCATGTTCATCTCCTTGGGTTGACGTTGTCTGGGGTGCTTCGACGGGATGCAGTATCCTGCCAGCCACAGTATGCGTCTAATTTATTATCATCAAGGTGTCGATTGTAATTGGCTATGCTGTGGTGGCGGGGTTCGGTTCGCCGTGTCCGTCACGTAAAATACCCTGATCGACAAACAGCAAACGGATGGCGGGCTTACGTGAAAATACTGGTTCTGGGCGGTGGGCAGGTCGGCGCCAGCGTGGTCGAGAATCTCGCCAGCGAAGCCAATGACATTACCGTGATCGATCTGGACGCGGCGCCACTGAAACTGCTGCAGGACCGGCTGGACATTCAGACCCTGGTCGGCAACGCCGCCCATCCGTCGGTGCTGCAGGCGGCAGGCGCTGCCGACTGCGACATGCTGCTGGCGCTGACCCGCGATGACGAGACCAATCTGGTCGCCTGCAAGATTGCCTCCAGCCTGTTCAATGTGCCGACCAAGATCGCCCGGGTCCGCTCCGCCGACTATGTCGAGCATGGTGACGGTCATACGCTGGAACAGTTCGGCGTCGACACCACACTGTGCCCGGAACAGATCGTGACCGACAACCTGTACCGGCTGTTTACCTGTCCCGGCGCCCTGCAGGTGGTCGAGTTCGCCAACGGTCGCGCACAGCTGGTCGCGGTTCGCGCCCATACCGGCGGCGAGCTGGTCGGCAAGACGCTGGACACCATCGCCGACGACATTCCCGATGCCGAGTGCCGGATCAGCGCGGTCTATCGCGGCGACCGGCTGATCATTCCCGATGGCAAGACCGTGCTGGACAGCGGCGACGAGGTGTTCTTCGTCGCGGCGACACCGCACGTGCCGGCGATCCTGCGGGCGCTGCGTGCCAGCGAAACGCCGATCAAGCGGGTCATGATCGCCGGTGGCGGCAATATCGGCTTCCGGCTCGCCAGCCGGCTGGAAACCGATTTCGAGGTCAAGGTGATCGAGAAGCGCCGCGAGCGCTGTGAGTGGCTGACCGAACGACTGGGCAGCACGCTGGTGCTGCATGGCGAGGGCACCGACGAGGAGTTGCTCGAGCAGGAATACATCGACGAGATGGACATGTTCTGCGCGCTGACCAACGACGACGAGGACAATATCATGTCCGCGTTGCTGGCCAAGCGCATGGGGGCCCGGCGGGTGATTGCGCTGGTCAACCGGCTGTCGTACGCCGACCTGCTGCAGGGCGACCGCATTGACGTGGTGCTGTCCCCTCACCTGTCGACCATCGGCTCGCTGCTGGCCTATATCCGCCGCGGCGACATCGAGGCGGTGCATCCGCTGCGGCGCGGCAAGGTCGAAGCGCTGGAGGCCATCGTCCACGGCGACCGCAAGACCTCGCGCCTGGTCGGCCGGATGATCCAGGACGTCGATCTGCCGCAGGGCTGCTATATCAGTGCCATCGTCCGCGATGAGCGGGTGATGATGGCCCACCATGACCAGGTGGTCGAATCCGGCGATCACCTGATCGTCTTCGTGGCCCGTCGCCGCCAGGTGCGCAAGGTCGAACAGCTGTTCGAAGTCAAGCTGGGGTTCTTCTGATGTACAAGCTCATGCCCATCCTGCATGTGCTGTCCAAGCTGGTCATGCTGTTTTCCGGGCTGTTCATCTTCCCGTCGCTGGTGTCGATCTATTACCACGATGGCGCCCTCGACGATTTTCTGGCCTCGATGTTCGTCGGTCTGTCCGTCGGTCTGTTCCTGTGGGCGGCGACCCGCCGCTACGAGCGCGAGCTGAGGCCGCGGGACGGCTTCGTGCTGGTATCGCTGCTGTGGATCGGCTTTGCCGCGACGGCCACCACGCCGTTCCTGCTGTACTACCCGCACATGAATGTCGCCCAGGCCTTCTTCGAGGCGATGAGCGGACTGACCACCACCGGCGCCACGGTGCTGTCCGATCTCGACAGCCTGCCGCAGTCGATCAATTTCTGGCGTCACTTCCTCAGCTGGCTCGGCGGCATGGGCATCATCGTGCTGGCGGTCGCGGTGCTGCCGCTGCTCGGCGTCGGCGGCATGCAGCTGTACAAGGCCGAGATGGCCGGGCCGATGAAGGACAGCAAGCTGACACCGCGCATCATGCAGACCGCGAAAAACCTGTGGACGGCCTATGCGGCGCTGACACTGGCGGCCTTCCTGTGCCTGCGTCTGGCCGGCATGAGCTGGTTCGATGCGCTGTGCCATGCGTTCACTTCGCTGTCGCTGGGCGGATTCTCGTCGCGCAGCGACAGCATTGCCTACTTCGATTCGCTGGCGATCGAGCTGGTGATGATCGTGTTCATGCTGCTCGGCGCCATGAACTTCGCCAACCACTTCCTGGCCTTCCGCAACCGTTCGATCCGCCATTTCCTGCACGATGCCGAAACCCGCAGCGTGCTCGGCGTGATGGGCGTCAGCATCATCGGCCTGTCCGGCTACCTGGCCTGGCACAGCAATTACGACTATTTCACCGCCATGCGCCTGGTCAGCTTCAACCTGGTGTCGGTGGCAACCGGTTCCGGCTTCGTCAGCGCCGACTTCGGCAACTGGCCGCTGTCGGTGCCGCTGTGGATGCTGATGCTGTCCTGCTTTGCCGTCTGCACCGGCTCCACCGGCGGCGGCATCAAGATGGGCCGGGCGCTGATCCTGTTCCGCCAGGCCTCGGGCGACATCATCCGTCTGCTGCACCCGACGGCCGTCGTGCCGGTCAAGATCAATCAGCGCGTGGTGCCACCGCAGGTGGTGCAGTCCATACTGAGTTTCATCTTTGCCTACATCGCCTGCATGGTACTGTCGACCTTTGTCTTCATGATGAGCGGGCTGGATTTTCTGTCGGCCTTCACCGCCGTCATTGCCTGCATCAACAATACCGGCGTCGGGCTGGGCGTCGTCGGCCCGTCGTCAAATTTCAGCGTGCTGAACGATTTCCAGATCTGGATGGGTTCGCTGCTGATGCTGCTCGGCCGGCTGGAAATTTTCACCCTGCTGATCATCGTTACCCCGGCGTTCTGGCGCAAATGACCGCCTGTTGCAAACCGTTTATGAATCAAGTTGAGCCATGATGACGTTTCCCCGACTGACACTGACCACCCTCGCCTGCCTCGCCGTTTTCTCGCTGCCGGCCTGTGCCGGTGATGCCGACATCGTGTCCGCACGCGACGCGGCACGACGCAATGACAGCGTGGCGCTGGATGCCGCCGCTGCCGCGGCGCAAAACGACCTGCTGGCCGGCTATCCTCAGTTCTGGCGGCTGGCCCGCACTCTGGACCGTGCCTCCCCCACGGAAGTGCATGGTTTTATCGACCGCAACAGCGACGGCCCGCTCGGTGAACAGCTGCGCCTGCTGTGGGCCAAGCAGCTGGCGAAGTCCGGCCTGTGGCGGGATTTTGCCGCCGAGTATGCGGCACTGCCGGAAGCGGCACGCGATGATGAAGTCGAATGCTATGCCCTGGCCGAGCGCATTCTCGACAACAACGACAAGGCGGCCGTCGCCACCGCACTGAAAACGCGCTGGCGCATCGGCAGGGCCCAGTCTGCCGGCTGCGAAACCCTGATCCGCACCGTGGCCCGCAGCGGCATGGTGACCGACGACGACCTGTGGCTGCGGGCCCAGGCATTGCTGGCAGCCGATCGCACCACGGCTGCGCGCGAGCTGACCGCCGGCACCGCCACGCCGCTGACCGCCGCCGGCATCGCCCGGCCTGAACTGGCCGACATGTCGACCCCGGCCGGCCGTACGCTGCGGCTGTATGCAATCCAGAAACAGATGCGCAAGGACATCACCGGCGCCGCGGCACAGCTGGCCTCGCTGCAGGACCGGCTGCCGGCACGGGACGTCGGCGTGCTGTGGGGGCAGATCGGACTGGCGTCGGCCCGCAAGCTGGACACCATTGGCGCCCTGTCGTACTTCGCGCGCGCCGACAAGGCGTCGCTGAGCAATGAACAGTGGGAATGGTGGGCACGTGCGGCGCTGCGCGAAGGCCGCTGGCCGACGGTACAGAGCGTGATCGAGTCGATGCCCGCCACGCTGGCCGACAACGCCAGCTGGCTGTACTGGCACGGCCGCGCCCTGGCCGCCCAGGGCAAGCCGGGCGCGAACCGCGATTACCAGCGCGCCAGTGACACCGGCAACGGTTTCTACCCGCTGATGTCGCGCGAGGAGCTCGGCAGCAGTTCGCAGCCGGCGCAGTCGGCCTGGAAGCCCGATGCGCGCGAAATCGACAAGGTGCGCGCCCAGCCGGCGGTGCAGCGCTCGCTGGCGCTGCTGAATATCGCCAACAGCTATGCCCGTCCGGAATTCCGCGAAGATGCCAAGCGCGAATGGCGCTGGGCCATGCGTGACAAGAACGACGCCTGGCTGCTGTCCGCTGCCGAAATCGCCCGCCAGGCGAATTTCTACGACATGAGCATCTACAGTGCCGACCGCACCCGCAGCCAGCACGACTGGAGCCTGCGCTACCTGTCGCCGTTCCGCGACGTGACGCGGCGCTACGCCAGCCAGATGGGGCTGGATGAAGCCTGGATCTATGGCCTGATCCGCCAGGAAAGCCGCTTCGTCAACGTGGCCCGCTCCGGCGTCGGTGCCTCCGGCCTGATGCAATTGATGCCGGCCACCGCCAAATGGGTGGCCAGCAAGTCGGGCATGGGCAGTTACTCGGTCAACGATATCGAACACAATATCCAGCTCGGCACCTGGTATCTGAACTACGTGTATACCTCGCTGGGCGACGCCGTGCGGGCCACGGCCGCCTATAACGCCGGCCCGGGCCGGGCGCGGGCCTGGCAGGCCGAGCGGCCGCTGGAAGGCGCGATCTATGCGGAAACCATTCCGTTCACGGAAACCCGCGATTACGTGCAGAAGGTGATGGCCAACGCCGTCCACTATGCGTCGGTATTCGGCCATAGCCGGATTGCACTGAAGGACCGCCTCGGCGTCATTCCGCCGCGTGGTGGCGCAGCCGTCGCCAACCCGTCCCCGTCTCCGGACGGCAACTGATTTGTCCCTTGCGGAGAAACGACCATGTACCCACTGCAACGCTTCTGCCTGATCGGCGGTAGCGGTTTTATCGGCACCTATCTCGCTGAGCGGCTGATCCGCGCCGGCAAGCGGGTCACCATTCCGACCCGGCAGTTCGAACGGGCGAAGCGGCGGGTGCTGTCGCTGCCGCAACTTGAGCTGGCCGAAGTCAATATCGGCGACGCCGATGCGCTGGCTGCCCTGCTGCGCGGCCATGATGCCGTGGTCAATCTGGTCGGCATCCTGCATGGCAGTCGCCAGGATTTCGAGCGGGCCCATGTCGGCCTGACCGGCACGATCCTGCGCGCCTGCCAGCTGGCTGGCGTCCGCCGCTATGGCCATATCAGCGCCATCGGTGCCGCCCCGGACGCTGCCAGCGACTACCAGCGCAGCAAGGCGCAGGCAGAAGCCCTGGTGCGCGACTCCGGGCTGGACTGGACCCTGTTCCGGCCGTCGGTGGTGTTCGGACGCGAGGATCACTTCCTGAACCTGTTCGCCAGCCTGCAGCGCTATCTGCCGCTGCTGCCGCTGGCCGGTGCCGATACCCGTTTCCAGCCGGTCTGGGTCGATGATGTCGCCCGGGCCATCGTGGCCGCGCTGGCCTGCGATGCCGCGGTCGGCAAGACACTGGAGCTGGTCGGACCCGATATCCTGACCCTGCGCGAACTGGTGAAGAAAGTCGGCCGCTGGAGCGGTCATCCCCGGCCGGTCATCGGCCTGCCGACCGGACTGGCACTGCTGCAGGCCGGGTTGATGGAGTGCCTGCCGGGCCAGCCACTGATGTCGCGCGACAATGTGCGTTCGCTGGCCACCGACAATGTCGGCAGCCAGGGTTTTCCGTCCGGCCTGCTCGGCTTTGCACCGTCGTCATTGAATGCGATTGCCCCCGGCTGGCTGGCGGGTGGCGACAGCGCCTTCGACCGGCTGCGCGCGGGCGCCCGCCGCTGAGACGCGGACAGGCACGTTTGTCGGCATGTCACTTGCCGTGATGGCGGGCTTTCTATGCTGAGAGCTGTCAATGCGCCTGCCACTGGAGCATGCGATGCCAACGCTCCCAGACATGCCGACGGCCCATCGCTGCGCCGGCACCCCGACCGTCACCGTCCACGACAATCGTCTCCTTGCCGTTCGCGTCATTCGCTACCACCGCACTGACGACGAAGCCGCCGACGAGCGTATCGAGCGCCACACCTTCTCGCACACCGGCTTCCCGCTCGACAGCAGTGATGCCCGACTGGCCGACAGCGGCCAGTCGGCCAACTTCCGTTACCTGTGTTCGCTGTCCGGCCGCGCGCTGGCCACCGCCAGCCAGGATGCCGGCGCCAGCCAGGTCCTGTTCGATATCGAGGGCGCTTCGGTCTGGAACCGCGATGCCCTCGGCAATTCGCAACGCTTTGCCCACGACCCGCTGCACCGCCTCAGCAGCGTCAGCGACAACGGCGTCAGCAGCGAACAGCTGGTCTACGGCGAAACGGCCGTCGTCGCCGGTGCCAATCGCCGCGGCCAGTTGCTGCAGCATGACGACCCGGCCGGACGCGTCTCCACGCCCGCCTACGCGCTGACCGGCCTGCTGCTGACCGAACAGCGCCAGTTCCTCGGCGACGATGGCAAGACGCTGGAAACTACCGTTTACACCTCCCGCTACCATTACGACGCACTCGGTACGCTGCGGCAGTTGACCGATGCCGTCGGCAACCGCCGCCGGCAGACCCTGAACGTCGCCGGCCAGCTGGCGGCACGCGACCTGCAGTGGGCGGGCAGCAACGACTGGCTGCCCTTGCTGCAGAGCATCGACTACGACGCCGCCGGCCAGGTGCGGCACGAAGTCGCCGGCAACGGCGTGGTCAGCGACTACGACTACGAACCGCAGACCCGCCGTCTGGGCACCCTGAACACCACCCGCCCCGGCAAGCCATTGCAGGCGCTCAGCTATCAGTACGACCCGGTCGGCAATCTGCTCGGCTGCAGCGACGGCACGGTCAGCCGCCGTTTCCGACGCAATCAGGCCGTCGATGGCAATCGGAGCTACCAGTATGACGCGCTGTACCAGCTGGTGCAGGCCACCGGCCGGGAACAGGCCGGGCAGCAGACCGAGGCACTGCCTGCGCCGCTCCCCATCGATGACACCGACCTGAGTGCCTATACCCGGACCTACGACTATGACCGCGGCGGCAATCTGAGCGCCATCCATCATCAGGGCAGCCAGCCGTATACGCTGGCCATGGTGGTATCCAGCACCAGCAACCGCACGCTGCAGCAAAGCGACGGCCTGACCCCGGCCGATGTCGACGCCGGCTTCGATGCCGCCGGCCAGTTGCTGGCGCTGGCGGCCGGCCAGCCGCTGGGCTGGGACACACGCGGCCAGTTGCAGACCGTCACCCTGGCCCGGCATGACGACGGCAGCAGCGATCAGGAAAACTACCGCTACGACGGCCACGGCCAGCGCTCGCAAAAAACCCTGACGACCCGCACCAGCGGCACCACCCGCAGTCAGCGCGTGCGCTACCTGCCCGGGCTGGAGCTGCGCGATACCACGCAGACCCCGGATGGCGGCAGCGCCAGTACGGTCGAAACCCTGCAACTGCTGCAACTCGACGGCAGTGGCCGGCTGTCGGTTCGCGCGCTGCACTGGACGCTCGGTCAACCGGCCGATATCGCCAATGACGGACTGCGCTACAGCCTGGCCGATCCGGTCGGTTCATCTCTGCTGGAGCTGGACGACGCCGCCGCGGTTGTCAGCTGGGAAGCGTATTACCCGTATGGCGGCACTGCCGCCTGGGCCGCACGCAGCGACAGCGAGGTCAGCTATAAATTCGTGCGGTATTCGGGCAAGGAGCGCGATGCCAGCGGCCTGTATGCGTATGGTTTGCGCTATTACGCGCCATGGCTCGGGCGCTGGATCAATCCCGATCCGGGGGGCACCATTGAT
>NZ_JHVK01000016.1 GCF_000620105.1 Microvirgula aerodenitrificans DSM 15089
CGCGCACTGGCGCGCTTTATGGCCAAGGAGCAACTGTTCCAGCAGATCCTGCCGATCACCGGCGTCATCGTCGAATGCGGCGTCTACAACGGCGCCGGACTCTTCACCTGGGCACAGTTGTCGAATATCCACGAACCGGTCAACTACACGCGCAAGATCGTCGGCTTCGATACCTTCGAAGGCTTCCCGAGTGTCAACGCCGTGGACAACCAGGGCAGCCTGCACAGCCGGCCCGGCGACATCTGCGGCAGCCCACTGGAAGAGCTCGAACGCTCAGTCGAGAAGTACAACAGCGAGCGCCACCTGGCACACATCCCGAATGTCGAACTGGTCAAAGGCGACTTCACCCAGACCGCCGCGCAATACCTAGAAGCCAATCCGCACACCATCATCTCCCTGCTCTACCTCGACTTCGACCTGTACGAACCGACAAAGAAGGCACTGGAGCTGTTCCTGCCCCGGATGCCGAAAGGCGCCATCGTCGCCTTTGACGAGATCAACTGCGAGTCGTTTCCGGGCGAGACGCGGGCCCTGCAGGAGATCGTGGGGATCGGCACGCATGAGATCCGACGGTTTCCGTTCGAGCCGTGGGTGTCGTATATGGTGCTTTGAGGAAAGCAGCAGGCGAGGACAACAATAGCGGAAGCACGGCATAGCCCCCTACTGCACAGCCTCGGTGCTGTGCAGTAGGGGGCTGCCTTTTATTGGCATTTTTTCTTACGGCATCATCCAGAGGTTACAGACCACGGTTGTCTGGCATGGCCGGCACGTAAAGGCTGCTACTCGGCCGAAGCGGTCTTCCACCTTATCTGGCTTGAGCGTCCGTTCAGGGCCACATTCCAGCCATTTCCCTTGCGCCGTAGCCGAAGGGCAGCTTCCTGACTTGGGGAATGCTCACTTTCGACCCAAAGCAGAAGTTAGAGGCACGTCCGCCAACAGTCTCAAGTTCGGCCAATGCTGACGTTAACGTTCAGTTGAAGGAGTGGCAGCTATGAAGCAGTCAGCTGCCGTCCAGCCTACTTCAAGCCTGAACGGCAGCTTTCCCGGCCGATAACCGGCAGGAACCGACCCATTGTGGTCGTTGGCTCTGCCAAGGCCAGTAGTCAGAAAGCAGACGTTCGAAATTCAAAGCCGAACCGTATGGTAGCGCCATCGCCTTGCGTTTGGGAGGCCGAAGACCGACCCATCTGGAAAGATGCTGCACGACTCTTGCGGTGCGCTTAACTGTGCCGGTAGGTCGGCGAGCTGCTCGGCAAGAGCCAGCCCGGATGTTTTTATGGCGGATGCAATCGCCTTCAGCACCGCCAAGTCGATTCCCACAGCAGGGCGATCATAGAAATGAAATGGATACCAGTTGTACGGTTCAGCAACGACAGCGAATTCTCGGCCCCCATGTTCGTACACCAGAAATTCTGTTTTGACAGGTTGTGCATCAAACTCTTCTTCAACCGCTGTTCCGTACTGTCGCGTCAATCGCTCCGCAGCTTGGGATAGCCCCATTGCGCGTAACCACGCGCCATAGTTCTCACGTATCACTTGTTCACTGCGAAACGGCACATCGGCAGCCTTACCGTCGTCGCCATTGGGATCGACAATAGATAGTGCGGATGGGGCCCATGAGCCTTCGCGAAGACAGGAATAGACCACATACCCATTGTGGGGTGTCGGTTGTAGATAGCCCATCCACGGGTCAACTTGCTTAGTCAGCGCGTCTTTGAGAACAGATTTGATTTTAGTTGGACAGTTCTTCTCCAGAGTGAAACTGCCTTTCGACTCAATCAAAACCGTCTTGCTGCAATTTGAAAATAGAAAGTCGGCCATTTTTTCACCCTTATGCATGGCACCAGGACTTCCGGCTGAAAGCGATTGGACATGGGAACTCAAATGTGCATTGAAATTCAGACCGAGATGATGCCCATACAAGATGGCCAGACCTTGGCCAACTCGGCCTGCAAGGCTCGTCAAGGAGAAATCGTTTAGTGCTTTTGATGCACCGACCTTGAGTTGAATCGGCGACGTGCGGAAGTCAATCAGATTGTCAGCTTGAAGCAAGAAACCCAGGCCAGGCATCGTCAGATTGCGTCTGTTGAGATAATCAGCTTTGACAATCGCATGAGCCAACCCCCAGCCATTGAACGCCAAATCAGGCTGCTGTTTCGTTAGCTTGCCGAAATCCGGTGAATTGGGCAAGCGTTGTCTCCGAATGTCAGCCTCTTTCCACTCGTAGACTTCGATCGACGTTTTCCCTAGCGACCGGACAAAATTCAGAATGTCCCTCATCAACATTTGCGACTCCTTGACTATTGTTGTTTTGTATTACGGCTGTGTTGGTGCTACCTGAATGAGGCACTGTGCTAGTCACGTCGATCGAAGCCGCCGCGAAGTTGACCTTGGTGATCGTCAGCTACTGGCCGAAAACAGCCTGTCGTCGATGGCGGCAGTCGACTCAAGGCGGTTAGTCAGCGGCGAGCAAAGCAGTCACCAACGTTGGAACTAACGGGTGCGCTTCCGCGCGCCCCGTTGAATGAATTGTTAGCTGCGGCGGCTGCTCTAACCCACTGGCGTATATCTTCGAAGTCCTTTAGATCCATAGACCACTCCGTTGTGTTCTTCGCGGTCGCGAAGCTACGTGCATCTGGGGTAAAGCGAGACGTCGTGGCCAATACAGCCTGGTTTGCGCCCTCTTGCATTTGAACACCATAAAGTGCACGAACCAGCTCAACACTTACAGGATTATTAAGTGCGTAGCGTTTGCACTCAATTATGTATTTTGATTGAATTCCAAGGTCTGACCTGATTGCAATAATGTCTCTGCCACCGTCCCTTGTTTGTTTAGTCAATTGAACGCTAAACCCATGTAAGGAAAAGATATGCGCAATGAGCTCTTCGAATTTTCTTGGGTCAATGTCGTAAAGAATTTTCGGATTTTCTTTGGCGGCAAGGATTAAATCGGAAACTCTGGAGCATAAATTAGTGATGATCCTCTTTTCGCCAGGAAGATAGAGTCTGGACTCTTCCTCAAACGAATAAATCTCGCCCTGGAAGTGGACGTCAATATCTGCAAAGCCCCGGATTGTTTGAGCGCCATGGGCGTGTGTTTCACTGTGGTTGGGAACGCCAACTGGATACTCTGAGGCTTCGCAACTGACCTCTATTGTATTTCGACACTTTGGTCATTGCAGCTCAATTTCGCCTACATAAAATATTTCTGCCCCCATCTGTCGCTCATCCGCGCCAACCTGATCGATATCTAGGTCGGCGGCGTCGATGGAAAATGATTTTCCACATTTGTCACATCTACTCTCTGCGATTCTAGAGAGAGTTGTCATGGGAATCCTGATTCAGATAAACAGCTAATTTGGTATAGGGCGCAGATTTTCCAGATAACATTCCTGCGTACGCCCTAACATCCCGCAGAAACAAGGCGAGGATTGGCTTGCAAACTGGCTTTTCACGACTGTGCTGAATTTTTCTACATCATTAACAGAGTCCTGAAAAACCTCACCTTGCAGATTTCAGCTCCAGAGCATCGAATGACTGGTTTGAAGCGGCAAGCCTGACGGTTCTCTCCTGGCCGATAGTACCCCTTCAGCATCTCTTCCGGTAGCGGTCCTTCGCTGTGAGTTCAAGAATCTGACTCCGATCAACAGCAAGGAGCCAATCATGGAAACCCGCGAACATCCGCATCGGGAAGCCTGGAACAAAGGGAAGTTGGTTGGGCAGAAGGCCCCGCTCAAACCCAAAGACATCTGGGCGATTCGCATCCATCTCCAGAATGAGCACGCAGTACGAGGCCTCGCCATGTTTAACCTGGCGATCGATAGCAAGCTTCGGGGGTGCGACCTCGTCGGCCTGCGGGTGCGCGACGTGACGCACGGAAGCCAGTTGCTCTCACGCGTGATGGTCGTGCAGCGGAAAACGCAGCGACCTGTGCAGTTCAAACTGACTGAGCCTACACGCACGACCGTGGCAGCCTGGATCGCGAAAGAGGGATTGAAGTCGGAAGACTTCATCTTTCCGAGCAGGTTGCGCAACTCCCCGCACGTCTCCACGAGACAGTACGCGAGGATCGTCGAACACTGGATCGTGTCGGCCGGACTGGACCCGTCCGCCTACGGTACGCACTCGATGCGGCGGACGAAAGCGACCTTGATCTACAAGCGTACAAAGAACCTGCGGGCTGTCCAGCTCCTTCTGGGGCACTCGAAGCTTGAAAGCACTGTTCGATACCTTGGCATCGAGGTGGATGACGCACTGGAGATCTCAGAGCAGACGGAGATCTAGATCGTCATGTACGGCCACACGAGGATGCCCCGTGTGGCCGCTTTCTGGCATCATGTCGAATGCGTACTTTCGGCCAAGAGCAGTCGTAACAGATAGGCCGCACATGTGGCTTGAGTTCGGCCAGAGCTGCCATTCAAGAGGGCTGAGGTCAGCGGCAGCTTTGCAACATGACCGGACGAGCCAGCTCTTTGTGAAGTCATCCGCTGACAGTGCGAAACCAGCTAACGCTTCCGATTATTCACCGCGTCCGATCTTGGAAATCACCCCGCAATCATTAGGCTGATCAAACCCGGACGTCCCCTCAACATATGCCTTAACAAGCCGCCCGATGGACGAGACGACATCTTTTTCAGCACTGATGAATCCTAGGGGGAAGCTGACGGGATAGGAGTCACGCAGCGAGACATGATAGACGATAACCACGAACTCATCTTCAAAGTGCAGTACCTCCACACTTCCACCAAGGAAGCCCTCAATCAGCCCGCGAGCCTTATCAGTATTAGGTTCGAACTCCCTTTTCCATTGGCGTGCTGTCCTCTGATCTTCAGGGCCGGAGACGGGCAAAAAGATGGTCGGCGAATAGAGCCTTTTATCCTTCGTACTTGCCTTTTCGAGAAGCTCACTGACTCTTACTTGGAGACTGCTGCTCTTTCCCCAATACGGATCGCTAGGCGCAACCCAAAGGAAGGGAGTCTGCCCCACGTCCGCTCTGCTTTCGCGTCTCGCCTTGATGATCGGAGCCAGGTATTTTTGGACCAATTCCCAATTTGCGGACGAGTAGATTGGTCCAATAAAGGTGGATCTCTTCTTCTGACTGTTGGATTCCAGCTTCGCCAAGTCTTCAAAGAATTGCAGGCTAACCGAACTGCCCTTCGAGTCGAAGAGTTTCAACGTCTCGCCATCCCCAATCTCGATCATGGTTTTCGCAATCTCACCAAAATTGCTGGGTCTCGCCAAGCGGTCCAGTTCTAGAGAGATTTGCTCATGCACGTAGTCTGAACTTTTCAGCTTCTCGAAATCCTCTCGCTCGACGTTTCTTCCATCCTCGTCAATCTTGAACTGAACAGGCAGTCTGATGAGCGTCCGCTTAATCTTGTTCACCAAATTCACGGTGTAAACATTCGGCGAGTCTTTTTCGTCTTGGGTCAGCGATCTGGCAAGAAAACCCTTTTGCAAGATTTCATGGAACTGACGCTGGAAATGCTTTTCCACATGCGTCTGGCTACAAGATGCGTTCTCGTCGTCGACCTTGATTGAAAGACCAGATTTCCACTTTTCCGAAAAGTTGTCCTTCCCAAGGCATGAGAAAGTTGCGAGGTCAAAAGACAAGCAAGCTGTACTGTCGCGAAGCAGTGACAAACGCGGAACCTCGCCAAGTTCCGTGAAGTAACCGCTAGATTTCTCCGTAAGGGTCAGACGACCGTTTTCGGACAATGTCAGTTCGCCGCGTTCGACTAGGTCATCAATTGCCTCTTGAACTTCCTTGCGTGAAAAGCCGAAGAAGGTCGCGACCTGCGACATAGACATTGGTGCAAGGTGGATCAACCGAAGAACGAATTCCCGAACGAACGGCATCCCTTTTTGGGTGATGTACGAGAAACTGATGTTGAAGCGTTGCGCTGGCAACAGGAAGTCAATTTCGTGATAAATCGTAGTGTTTTCCAATGTCGTCACCTTAGCGGCTCTTCTTTGCGGACATGAACTTGTAGCCGGCGTCCTCGCCCATATCGCTCATGTAGGAAACAACCTGTCCGAGAGGCTTATCCTTGTTGTGGACCTTCCACATCTCCGCATTGCCAATGATCAACAGTCGATCCATGGCTCGGGACATCGCTACGTTAATTCGATTGGGAGTACGCAGGAAGCCAGGACTCTTTTGTTTGTCGGAACGCGTCAGGCTCAAGATGATAATTTGGTTTTCCTTGCCCTGGTAGCTATCGACAGTGTCGATTTTTACCAATGCCTTGAATCCATCGCTCCAAATCCCCTGGTTGAACTTCTGCCGAATCAACCGTTTTTGTTCGGCATACATGCAGATAACACCGATCAGCGCGTCATCCTTGTCCTTGAGGTTGGAAAGGTCAGCCAGGAATTGACCACTCTCTGAAATCTGCTTGAGCAGATCGATGACCTGTTCCGCCTCGCAACGGTTGTAAATACTGACGCCACGGTCACTCTGGTGATTGGCATGTTCGCCAAGCGATGATGTATCTAGCCATGTCACGGCAGAGCGAAGCGGACTCGGAGCACCCGCATAGATGTCGGGAATTGCCCGATCTCCATTGTTCAGTTTGCCGTCGTAGAAGGTATGGGAAACGAGATTACCGATGGGAGGAGCCATCCGATACTGAGTTAGCAGCGTAGCGCTCGCCTGCTTTCCATATTTCGAATTGAAAGCACGCGCAAAATCGCTTCGCAGCACTTCATCAAGCTCAGTGTGTTTGTCATTGATGCCGAGTCGGCGAGCCAGGGCAGACTTGTGAGCATCGGAGTACAAGGGGGGTAGTTGCAAATGGTCGCCAACCAGAAGAACGCGTTTTGCAGACTGCATTGCAATCGCCAGTTCGCTCGCGATTGAACGAGCCGCCTCATCGATGATTACGAAATCGTAGATGGTGTCGTGAACACCGATGTGTCCTTGCCCGATACCGACGCAGGTACCGGTTACCAGTTGTCTTGAGCGAGCGTAAAACTCGTCGATATTGACCCTCTCAGCCGACAGCGCATCCTGGATGTCACGGGATATACGAGCCAATGCCCGAACCCTTTTGGCTTCATTTGGACGGACGCCATACTCGGAACAGATATTTGAGAGTAGGATGGATTTCGCTTCTGAAACGGTGCTTTCCTTTGAGAGCGTAATTCCGTAGTCCGTGTGAAGTTTGGTTCGGATGCCTTCATCCAGTTCAACCGCGATCGATTTCAGGGCTTTGATATCACCCTCATCGTCAACGTTTTCGAAGCTCTTGAGGAGAAATTCGAGATGGTCAATTTGCTTGAACAACTTCAACTCAGCCTCGACGACCTTGGAGATGAATTCGGCGTCGAGACCTAGAGCATCCGATAGTGCTGCAACGCGGTAGCGGTATTCAGCATTGAACAACTCGCGCTTTTCTGCAGTGATGGCATGGGAGTAAACGTCCTTCAGGCCATGCGAAACCGCCCCTTCACGGTTGCTGAACCTGACGACTTCAAGCGAAGTCCCCAACCTCCGGCAGTGCTTTCGTATCCGCTCTGCAGCCGTGTTGACCGCTTCGTGAGACTGGCTGACTAGCAGGATTCTTCGCACACTCAGTTTTTCAACGAGAAAGTGGACAAATGCGGCGATGAATTCCGTCTTTCCTGTTCCAGGTGGTCCCTGCAAAAGCGACAGAGGACCGTAGTTCAGCAGCTTGGTGAAAGCCTCCCGCTGCTGCTCGTTGAGGCTAATCTTGTTCCCGTGCTGGTCTTCGCGGTCGTATCTGGCGAAGTCCTCGTCAGTAACGGAAATGTCGTACGGGGTCGCATCCTTATTGCAGGCTGGGTCGAACAAATCGAGGAGTTCAGGCAAGACCCCTTCCCGATCAAGCAGCCTTTCAAGAGCAGCTTTCCGCTTGCGGTATGAAGCCCTGTCTTGTTTGGTCCTGAAGAAGACGGTGTCGCCATCTTTAAGCCCATACGCTGAACTGCGTACCTTGTTCAGGCGGACTTCGTTCAACGCTGACTTCTTGAGGAAGACTTCCCCTATGAATTTTTCTGCACCATCCTGATCAATGAGGAGAGCCTCGACTTCGTCCGTGCTTGCGAAAGTTCCCAAGGGGTCGACATCCGCTTCATAAGGAAGCACCAGTTCGGATTCTGAGTCGGAAGGCTTGAATGAAGCACCATTCAGTTCGATATTCGGGCTTGACTCAATCTCCGTGGCGAGGATAGCCCGCCAAAGAGCCTGCGTCGAAATATCGACTGTAATTTCCGAATGTGCCTCCCCGATGGAGGCTTCCGCCCTCTGGAAAATATCTTTCAGTTGTTGGCTCAGTTCTGATTCATCGATTTTGGGCGGAACGATCTGGAGTATTTCGATAGAACGATGGAATGCATCATCATTGCGAAGATGCTCCGACAAGCTTGATAATTGAGTCGGTCGTCCAAGTTTGATGCGTATTGCCGTACTGATCTCGAATTGGCTTTCTTCCGTTACCCTGGAATGAACATCAGATCTGATTCGGGGGGGTAACGCTCCGACAAAACATCGCTGCTCCTTGTCGTAGAAAGCGACAAACGAGCCCCCAATGCCAGAAAAAGTCACCGAATAATCAGTCTTGCCTGTCTTCGGCGCCTCCACTTTGACATAAAGATGCCCGTTGTCCGGCAATATCGTCACCGGCTCATTAACATTGGTGAGTGTTATTTCGACGAATTGCTGTTGCTGCGCTTCGTCTGCGGTCGTCAGTGCCTTTTTAAACCGCCCCAAATCCTTGAAGCCAAATTCCAGGTCATTCAGTTCCGACTGAACTACTTCCGAAATTCTTGGATAGGATTTTGACTCCTCGCTCCACTCCAATCCAAGCAACTCGCAAGACATACGGAGTACCGCAAAGATGTCACGCTGTTCGGATGAGCTTCCGTCGATATTCTCGGGGCTATACCGATGATTTTTGGATTCTGCGGTGTTGTGGGAAAAGTCAGGAATATCTATCAGATACACATTCCCGCTTTCCCTCGCCAGCATCACATTGTCAGGGTGAAGGTCGCCATGCGAAATGCCGAGACCATGAAGATGCTCGACGGCATCTGTCAGCTTCTCGACTACCCCTAGTTTGTCCGCATCATCAAGTGCAGCGTCCGCCCACGTTGTTCCATCAACAACGTCGGTCACCAAATACATGCTGCCCGACCTTGCCGCGAGTCCGTAATCAAGAATTCGTGGCAGGTATGTGGGATTCACCGCTGCTAACTTTTCCAGCCGCCTCAAGAAGGTGAGAACGCGGAAATTACGTACTGAATCATCCCCTTTGCTACCTACATTGAACCAAGCTTTAACTAGCCTTCCTTCTGAGACATAGACTTCTTTGTCATCGGTCGAAACCAGAAATTCGCCTGGATCAGGAAACTGCCTCGTGTGGGAGATTTGGCGCCGATAAGCGTCCAGTTCTGAATCGTCGAATGTCGGTATGGGCTCTCCCTGCGGCTCTGCTCGCTTCAAGGCATCGAAGAATGCTGACGCATCCTTGAATTGCCCTATCACTGCGTCAAGAAGAACCCCTGCGTACCATTCACTGCTTGAAAGTATTTCGTTCTGAATATTCTCCAGACTCTTCGGAGACATTCTTTGCGCAGTCAGGAGATGCCATGAGACAAGTCCAAGCGCATGGACGTCTTTCTGGAACGGAGTCGTTGACGGGTCGTCCAACATCTCCTTGACCTCAATAGCTCCCACCGAAAGGTGGCCTCGATAGTCGCCAACCGTGCCTATTGGTTGGTGGTAAGCGGAGATAAAGTTTGAGAGCGCAATTTCTTTAGAAGGCGACAACCAAAGACAATGGTCTGCAATATCACGGTGAGCGATCTTGATCCCATGTAGGTCTGCGAACTTCGCAATAAGCAGCTTCGTGAGGTTCAGTCGGTCGTTATGGTTAAACGATTGGCCGTACTTGCCCACGAACTCGTTGAACCTCACATGTCCAGGTGGAAGCTCGTAGAGTTCGCTGTACTGCGAGGTAACCTCATCCTTTTCGAAACTCGTTAGCGAGCGGAGGCAGTGGTTGTACAGGTCACGATTCTGATGGTTGATGAACTGCAACACCTCCCTCTCGCGAGAGACGATTTCAGCCCTGCCCTGTGAAGTAATGGCCTTGTTCCCATCGAGCTTCTTGAAATTCCAGACCCGCAGCAGCGCCTCAGTACCCTTCGATATCTCCGAACTTGCCAGATACTCCTTGTAGACTGCGTTCGGATGTACAAAAATCTCCTCGACCGCTGTGTAACCACCAATCTTCAACGCCTTCGGCGCCGTATTGCCGCTCAGGAACAATTCGTCGAATAACGGAAAGTCCTGATTTAGCACCTTGGCAGCGGGATGGGGACGGAAGCGCCTCTCGAACACCCCTTTGTCTGAAAAAATGAGAAAGTCTTTCAGGGAAATCGTATGACTGAGTTCAACCTCTGGCAGCTGACTGAAATCAGCATTCCCGGTCATCACCACGAAATATTCAACAAAAGGAGTGTATCCCTTGTTTTTAAACCTCTGACTAAGCCTTTTTAGCTTGTTTGAGAGGGTGTATTGCTTGCTTCTCGTGACGCTAACAGGAGACCGCCCCATGTTCTTGTCGCCCTTGAACCAAACGTCACCGCTTGCCGTGATGGGCGCATGATTCCAATCTTTCAACTCTACAACGATGACATTGCAATGGGTCACGATCACCAGGTCGAATTCGCCCTCCTTACCCTTCGAGTCGATGAATCTAAAGCCGGCATAACCCTTCCAAGGGAACATGCTGTTGCGCCCTAGCTTGTTTTGAAGCTGATCTCGAAGTGAACCGCCTCTTGCCTGGGGCTTGCTATCAGGCTGATCATCAGAGAACGCCGCCCGGATTTTTTTGATTGCCTCAATCTCTTGTTCTTGAAGGCCGCCATCCCAAATTTCGATATCCAAAACTCTTCCTTTTGCTGCCTTAGCTCTACATCTGCCCAAAAATGACATTTTGCATAAAACAAAAGCAAGTTTACCTCAGGAGCATCTTCAGGGCTTCAAAGAAAGCCCCTGTTCGCTATCGGCAACATTGAAGACCTTGTGCAAACCACCTCCCCATGTCCGCTTCGGCCGAACAGCGGCCACAAGATGCCCCCCCCCCCCGTCGCACCACAGTGCCCAGCAGAACTCAGTTCACATGGTGCCAACATCGCCGGTGCGCAATCAGCCACTGCCCTCTCGAGAAACGGAAGCAAAGCTTTGTGAGAAGGAGGCCTTATCCAGCTATTTGTGCCAACACAGAGAAGGCTTCCAGACCGGCCCACTTCATCTAGTATCAGCTGCACAAGCCTTGGGCCAACGCCCACACCATTGATCGTTCCTGCTTACATAGTGCTTACACGAACCAGAAAAGCAAAAGGGGTTACAGCAACTTATTGCTATAACCCCTTGATTTTACTGGTGCCGACTACCGGAATCGAACTGGTGACCTACTGATTACAAGGCAGTTGCTCTACCAACTGAGCTAAGTCGGCGCGGGGCGGATTATGCCTGCGGAGTGCGTTGCGGGCAAGCTCTGGCGCTGGCGGACGGGTAGAATGTCCACAATGCTGCCCAATCGCGGCCTACAACAAATAATGACCGAAAACGCCCTGCCCTCATGATTGCTCTCTCTCGCGCGGTCAAGCCCGCCGCCATCACCGTTGCCGTCCTGGCTGCCCTCGGGGCCGTGACTTATGTGTCCGGTCCGCTGTTCGTCAAGGATCTGGTCGAGGAAAAGCTCGGCGAAGCCCTGCTCGGGCGCAAGGTCAATATCGGTGAACTGACGCTGAACCTGTATACGCTGACGGTTCAGGCCGACAATGTGCGCATCAGTGAAGCGGACGGCAGTACGCCGTTCGCCAAGTTCGATCATCTGCTGGTCAATCTCGGCGTTGCTTCGCTCGGAGGCGGTGTTCGCATTCAGGCGCTGGATCTGGCCGGGCCGGACGTTCATCTGATCCGGGTCGCGGACAACCGCTACAACATCAGCGATCTGGTAGAGAAGTACAGCAAACCCAGCGACTCCCCCACCCTGTTCGCACTGGCCAATCTTCGCGTCACTTCCGGTCGCATCGTGTTCGAAGACCGGCCGCTGACCAAGACGCAGACGGTCGACCGGCTGACGCTGTCGCTGCCGTATCTGTCCAATTTCCCTGCCGACCTCGATGTCGACACCAAGCCGGATTTCTCCGCCCGTCTGAACGGCAAGCCGGTCTCGCTGCTTGGCGACAGCAAGGTGTTCAAGTCGTCACACGACAGCAGCCTGACGGTCAAGCTCGACGGCGTCGATCTGATGCCGCTGCTGCCGTATCTGCCGGTCGCGTTGCCGGTGCATGTCAATTCGCTGAAGCTGGATACCGACCTCAAGGTCGATTTCAAGGATGCAAACAACGCGCCGCAACTGACGCTGAGCGGCGTGGTCGGCCTGCGCGATCTGGCGCTCAGCGACCGCCAGGGCGTCGCACTCGGAGAACTGGAACGGGCATCGATCCATATCAGTCATCTGAAGCCGTTCGCGCACGACATCGCCATCAAGGAGGTCTCGGTCACGGCGCCGAAGCTGGCGGTCACCCGCGCCCGGGATGGCCAGTTTAACTGGCTGCGGGCGCTGGTGCCGTCCCGGCCGGCCCCGGTTGTACCGGCAGCGGACAGCAAGGTCACCCCGTGGCGCTGGTCGCTGGACAATGCGCGCATCCGCCGCGGCGAGGTGCTGTATCGCGATGACATGCCGGCCGGCGGCTACCGCACCCGGGTCAATGACCTGTCATTCGACCTGGCCCGGCTGAACAGTGCTTCGACCACGCCGGCACCGGTCCGGCTGCATGTCAGCACCGACCGTAACGAGAAGCTGGCGATCGATGGCCGCCTGACGCTGCAGCAGATGAGCAGCGACGGGACCTTCACTCTGGAAAACCTCGATGCCGGTGCATTGCGCGACTATGTCGCCCCGGTGCTGAAGCCCTATTCCCGGCTGCGGCTGGACAGCCTGCACGCCAATGCCGACGGCGCCTTCACCTTTGCGCTGGAAAACGGCGCACCACGTTACTCGCTGCGCAATGGCAATGTCGGCCTTGCCGACCTGAAGCTGAGCGAAAGCGCGCGTGACCCGGCGATCGAGTTCAAGCAGCTCGCGGTCAGCGATATTGCGCTGGACAGCAGCAGCAAGCGGGTTGAAATCGGCCAGGCCGTACTCAAGTCGCCGGTTGTTCATCTGCTGCGCGATCGCCGTGGCGACAATGTCGAGCGCTGGTTCATCGCGCAGAAACCCGCGCCGGCGGTACGCGGTTCGCAATCATGGCGGGTGCTGACCAGTCAGGCGTCGGTCGAAGACGGGTCGCTGCTGCTGAAAAGCACCCAGCAGCGCCGCAATGTGGTCGTCAACCTGACCCGGCTGAATGTGCGCACCCGCAATGTCGACAGCGGCCGGCTGGCGCAGTTGCCTATCGAGGCCGATGCCGTCGTCAACCAGCGCGGCAAGCTGGCGCTGAAGGGCAGCGTCGACGTGGCACGCCAGAGCGGCACGCTGAATGTCGATGCGCGCTCGATCGACCTGTCGCCGCTGACCGTGCTGCCGACCCGTGACATCCGGGTCAACGTCAAGCGCGTCGATCTGAATGCACGCGGCCAGTTGCGCTTTGCCAATGCGCCGGCCGGCATGGAGGCCGGCTACCGTGGCACGCTGGCGCTGAACAATGTTCTGGCACTGGATGAAATCAATCGCGGGCTGGAACTGGCGCGCTGGCGCACGCTGGCGCTGGACGGCATCGATTTTGCCTACGGGCCGAAAGTGCAGCGCCTGCATGTCGGCACGATCAATGCGAACGACTTCTTCGTTCGCGCCGTGCTCAGCCAGGACGGCCGGCTGAACTTCCGCGAGATCCAGGGCGACTTTGCCGGCCCGACGCAACCGGCCGGCATCGCCCTGGTCAAGGCACCGGAGAAAGCCGATACCCGCACCACCCTGTCCGGCACCTCGACCACCACGGTCGAAGGCCAGCGTCCGGTCCCGCCGGTCCCCAGCGGTCCGCCGATGGACATCAGCGTCAACCGCATCGTGCTGAACCGCGGCTGGATCAACTGGACCGACAACCTGATCCAGCCGAACATGCGCGCCGATCTGACCCAGCTGAGCGGCAGCATCGGCCGCATCGCCACCCGCGACAATGCCGCCGGCGCCATCGACATCAAGGGCCGGGTCAACCGCGATGCGCCGCTGACGCTGTCCGGCAAGGTCAATCCGTTCGCCAAGCCGCTGCTGCTGGACCTGAGCGCCAGCGTCAAGAGCATGGATCTGCCGGCGCTGACGCCGTATTCGCGCAAATATGCCGGCTACCCGATCGAGAAGGGCAAGCTGTCGCTGGACCTGCACTACCGTATCGCCGACAACCAGCTCAAGGCCGACAACCGCCTGTTCCTCGATCAGCTGACCTTCGGTGACAAGGTGGACAGCCCGGACGCGACCTCGCTGCCGGTATTGCTGGCGGTCAAGCTGCTGAAAAACCGCAAGGGCGAGATCGATGTGAACCTGCCGGTCAGCGGCACGCTGGACGATCCTGATTTCAGTATTGGCGGCGTGATTTTCCGGGTGATCGTGAATCTGCTGGAGAAAGCGGTCACCGCACCGTTCGATCTGCTGGCTCATGCCTTTGGCGGCGATGTCGCCCAGTTGTCGCATCTGGACATGGTCGGGACCGGGCTGACGGCGGACAACCGCAAGCAGCTCGACACGCTGGCCGGCATGCTGGCCGACAAGCCGGACCTGAACCTGGAAATCCGTGGCGTCGCCGATGTCGACGGCGCCCGCCGTGCCCATCTCGAACAGGAGATCAAGCGCCGCTGGCGGAATGACGACGCAGCGGATGACGATGCCGAGCCGGGTACGGCCCAGCGCAACAAGCTGCTGAAGGCGGTCTACGACGATGGCAGCTTCAAGAAGCCGCGCAACCTGATCGGCTTTGCCAAGTCGCTGCCGCCGGCGGAAATGGAACAGCTGATCATCGCCAATACCAAAGTCAGCGAACGCGATGTACAGCAGGTGGCCAGCCGTCGTGCGCAGGAAGTCAAACGCTACCTGGAAGAGCAGGCAAAGGTCGACCCGTCGCGCCTGTTCCTGCTGGCCGGCCAACAGGGCGACAAGAACGGGGTGGATTTCAGCCTGAAATGAGCAGGCTCAGGACAGCGAGCGGAATGCCCGGTACACCAGCGCGTTGTAGGTCTCTTTCCACAGGAAGCGGGCCTGCATCTCCAGCCCCTGGTAGCGCGATGACGGGGTCGGGGACGGATAGGCCTCCAGGCCAAGGTCCCTGGCCATCATCATTGCCCGGTGCATGTGCAGCGGGTCGCTGACGATCAGGAACGAGGTCAGCCCGGCATGTTCGGCCAGCGCAGCGGCGTTGACCAGGTTGCCATAGGTAGTGCGGGAATCGTTTTCGGTCAGAATGGCTTCGGCCGGCACGCCATGCTGGATCGCATAGCGCCGGCCCACGGCCGCCTCGGTCGGGTAGCCGTCCACTGGCGTGCCGCCGGTAAAGATCAGTGCCCTGACCCGCCCGTCCCGGTACAGCTTGACCGCATGGTTGATCCGCTCGCGGAACACCGGCGAGGGTCGCTCGCCCCAGGCTGCGGCGCCCAGCACCAGCGCGGCATCGGCCGGACGGGTACTGCTTTGTCGCCCATAATCATAAATCTGCCAGGCGGTATATCCGCCGTAAGCAAGCAGCAACAGCACTGCCGTCAGCAATCCGTAGAAAAACCGCCGCACCGTACCCAGACAACCGACTGCCATTTCCGCCCTTACCAGAGTTTGACCGGTGTCGATCATACCCAACTTCCGCTCCTGTATAGTCGCTGGCAGCAGCACATAATCACAGGCGCGGTCCCGATACCGCCCGCCCTTCCGGCTTTTTACGCAGACAAGGAGAACACATGGACTTCCTCACCACCGACCTTTGCGACGAATTTGGCAACCGGGTACAGATTCTGTCACCGGGGTTTCGCGCCTATGGCGGCCTGCCGCGCTTTGCCGGCCCGATCGCCACGCTGAAACTGTTCGAGGACAACTCGAAGGTGCGCGAGATACTCGGCGAGCCGGGACGTGGTCGGGTGCTGGTGGTCGATGGCGGCGGTTCCCTGCGCTGTGCGCTGGTCGGCGATCAGCTGGGCGACCTTGCCGTCCGCAATGGCTGGAACGGCATCATCGTCTATGGCTGCATCCGCGATTCGGTCGCACTCGGCAAGCTGCCGCTCGGCATCCGCGCCCTCGACACCCATCCGCTGAAATCGGTCAAGAAAGACATCGGCGAGCGCGAACTGCCGGTCGTCTTCGGTGGTGTCGCCTTCCGCCCCGGCGAATGGCTGTACGCGGATGAGGACGGCGTGATCGTCAGTCCCGAGCCGCTGGTCTGAACCCCCTTACGCCAGATTGCCGACCCAGAAAAATGCGCTTTACCCTCAAACAGATGGAAGTCTTCGCCGCGATCGCCCGTTATGAAAATGTGTCGCGAGCGGCGGACGAGCTGGCATTGTCGCAATCGGCGGCAAGTGGTGCGCTGGCCGAGCTGGAGCGCCACTACGACATGCAGTTGTTCGATCGTGCCGGCAAGCGGCTGCGGCTCAATGACCTTGGGCATGCCCTGCTGCCGCGCGCGACCGAGCTGCTCGACCGCGCCCACGAACTCGATGCGCTGCTGCGTCACAACGACATTGCCGGCAATCTGGCCATTGGCGCCACCCTGACCATCGGCAACTATCTGGCACCGATCATCGTCAGCGACTATCTGCGCGCGCACGAGTCGGCCCGCGTGCGGCTGGAGGTCGCCAATACCCGCGACATCGTCGAGCAGGTCGCCCATCTTGCGCTGGATCTCGGCCTGGTCGAAGGCGACTTCAACCACCCGGATCTCGATGCCCTGCCATGGGGCACCGACGATCTGGTCTGCTTCGCCCCGCCCAACCACCCGCTGTTGGAAGGCACGCCGGCACTGGACACGCTGGCGTCATCGACCTGGATCGTGCGTGAACAGGGCTCCGGCACCCGCGCGGCATTCGACCGCGCCTTCAGCAAGCACGGCCTGCGGCCGAATGTGCGTCTGGAGCTGGAACACACCGAGGCGATCAAGCGGGCGGTCGAGTCCGGTCTCGGCATCGGCTGCGTGTCCGGGCTGGCGCTGCGCGAGGCCTTCCGGCGCGGCAGTCTGGTCCCGCTGTCGACCCCGCAGCTGAACCTGCACCGCCACTTCCATATCGCCCTGCACCGCAACAAGTTCCGCACCGCCGGCATCGCCCATTTCCTGGAGCTGTGCCGCGCCCATCTGGATGCCGGCCTGCCGACGCGCGAAACCAATATCCTGTAAACCGCCAAAAAAACAAAAACACCGGCAACGAAAGTTGCCGGTGTTTTTTTCAGTCTGCGCTTACAGGATTTCGATAATGCCTGCCGCACCCATGCCGGTGCCGATGCACATCGTGACCATGCCATAGCCCTTCTGGCCGCTTTCACGCATCCCGTGCACCAGTGTCGCGGTGCGGATGGCGCCGGTTGCACCCAGCGGGTGACCGAGGGCGATGGCGCCGCCATTCGGGTTGATCTTGCTGGTATCCAGTTCCAGATCGCGAATCACTGCCAGCGCCTGCGCGGCAAAGGCTTCGTTCAGCTCGATCCACTTCAGGTCGTCCTGCTTCAGGCCGGCGTTTTCCAGCGCGGCCGGAATGGCCACCTTCGGGCCGATGCCCATGATCGACGGCGGCACGCCCTTGACGGCGAAGGACACATAGCGGCCCAGCGGCGTCAGGTTGAACTGCTTGAGCACCTTTTCGCTGACCAGAATCACGGCGCCAGCGCCATCAGACATCTGCGAGCTGTTGCCGGCCGTAACCGAGCCCCTGGCATCGAACACGGTCTTCAGCTTGCCGAGGCCTTCCAGCGTGGTGTCCGGACGCGGGCCTTCATCGGTGTCCAGCGTCTTCTTCACGTATTCGACTTCGCCGGTCTTCAGGTTCGGCACGCGGTAGGTCACGTCCAGCGGGCTGATTTCCGCCTTGAACTTGCCGCCCTGGATCGCGGCGATGGCGCGGCGATGCGATTCCAGTGCAAACGCATCCTGGTCTTCACGCGACACCTTCCACTGCTGGGCCACCTTTTCCGCCGTCAGACCCATGCCGTAGGCAATCGCATAGTTCTCGTCACGGGCGAAGATTTCCGGATTCAGCGACACCTTGTTGCCCATCATCGGCACCATCGACATCGATTCGCTGCCGGCGGCGATGACCACGTCGGCCTCACCGGTACGGATGCGGTCGGCGGCGATCTGCACCGCGTTGATGCCCGACGAGCAGTAGCGGTTGATGGTCAGGCCGCCGACGGTTTCCGGCAGGCCGGCCAGCAGCACGCCGATGCGCGCCATGTTCAGACCCTGTTCGGCTTCCGGGAACGCGCAGCCGACCACGACGTCATTGATCAGGTTCGGGTCCAGTTCCGGCACCTGGGCCAGCGCGCTCTTCAGCACGTGGGCCAGCATGTCATCCGGACGCACATTGCGCATCATGCCGCGCGGCGCCTTGCCGACCGGCGTGCGGGTCGTCGCGACGATATAGGCTTCTTGAATCTGTTTGCTCATTTCAACACTCTCCGAATTCTGTTCGGGCCGGCGGCGCATCGCCTGCCGGCCGCAAAGCGGCTTGCCGGGCTCAGTTGCGCAGCGGCTTGCCGGTGGTCAGCATGTTGGCGATGCGGGCCTGGGTCAGCGGGTTCTTCAGCAGCGACAGGAAAGCCTTGCGCTCCAGGTCGAGGATCCACTGTTCGTCGACCAGGGTGCCGGCATCGACATCGCCGCCGGTCATCACGTCGGCAATCAGGCCGGCGATGGTGAAGTCGTGCTGGCTGATGAAGCGCCCTTCCAGCATGTTCACCAGCTGGCCCTTGATCGAGGCGGCGCCACTGCGACCGGCAACCGGGAAGGCCTTGACCTTCAGCGGCGGACGGTAGCCGGCTTCGGCCAGCGCCAGTGCCTCGGACTTGGCGACATGCAGCAGTTCATAGGCGTTGAACACCACGGTATCGGTCTTGCGGAGGTAGCCGATTTCCTGGCCTTCCAGCGCGCTGGTGCCGACCCTGGCGGTAGCGATGGCCATGAAGTAATCCTTCAGCGCGGCCAGCACGTCGCCCTTTGCCTGCTGCGCGGCGCGCAGCGCAAATTCCTTGCAACCGCCGCCGCCCGGCAGCAGGCCGACGCCCACTTCGACCAGACCGATATAGGTTTCCAGCCCTGCCACCACCTTGTCGGCGTGCATGACGAACTCGCAGCCGCCGCCGAATGCGTAGCCCTGGGTTGCCGCGACCACCGGGATCTGGCTATAGCGCAGGCGCATCGACGTGGCCTGGAACTGGTTGACGGTCGCGTCGATCGCGTCCCAGTCGCCCATCATGAAGGCCGGCATCATCGACTGCAGGTCGGCGCCGACCGAGAACGGGGCGTCCTCGTGCCAGATCACCAGTGCCTGGTACTGGTCTTCCGCCAGATCGATGGCCTTGTTCAGACCTTCGAGCACGGCCGGGCCAATAGCGTGGGCCTTGCTCAGGAACGACACCACCAGCACGCCGTCGCCGCTGGTGAAGGCGCGCACGCCGTCGTTCTCGAATACGGTCTCGCCGAGCTTCGGCGCGTTTTCGCCGAGCACGCGGGCCGGCGCCAGCTGACGCGCGTACACGTCCAGCGACGAACGCGGTACCAGGGTGTTCTTGGTCGCGCTGTATGAGCCTTCCGGGAAGTGCACGCCGGCACGGTTGCCGTCGAGTGCCCAGGCCGGCAGACCGGCGCTGCTCAGGGCGTTGCCGGCGGCACGGTCTTCGTCGATCCATTTGGCCACTTGCTGCCAGCCGGCGGATTGCCAGGTCTCGAACGGGCCGACCGACCAGCCGAAGCCCCAGCGGATGGCCAGATCCAGATCGCGGGCGTTATCGGCGATATCGGCCAGGTGATAGCCGATGTAGTGGAACACGTCACGGAAGCATGCCCACAGGAACTGCGCCTGCGGATTCTGGCTTTCGCGCAGTTTCTTGAAACGGACGGCCGGGTCGGCTTCCTTCAGGATGGCCTTGACCGCGTCGTCGCCCTTCTGGCCGGCTTCGACATACTCGCCCTTTGCCGGGTCGAGCACGAACATCTGCTTGCCGTCCTTCTTGTAGATGCCCTGGCGGGTCTTCTGGCCCAGCGCGCCCTTTTCGATCAGCGCGGCCAGCCAGGCCGGGGTCTTGAACAGCGAGTGCCACGGGTCTTCCGGCAGGGTGTCCTGCATGGTCTTGACCACATGGGCGAAGGTATCCAGGCCGACCACGTCGGCGGTACGGAAGGTCGCCGACTTCGGGCGGCCGAGGCGCGGGCCGGTCAGGTCGTCGACGACATCGAAACGGATGCCGTATTTTTCGGCGTTGTGAATGGTCGCCAGCATCGAGAACACGCCGACGCGGTTGGCGACAAAGTTCGGCGTGTCCTTGGCGCGCACGACGCCCTTGCCGAGCGTGGTGACCAGGAAACGTTCGAGGTTGTCGAGAATGTGCGCATCGGACTGCGATGCGGCAATGATCTCGACCAGGTGCATGTAGCGCGGCGGATTGAAGAAGTGCACGCCGCAGAAGCGCGAGCGCACGTCAGCCGGGCAGGCATCGGCCAGCTTGTTGATCGACAGGCCGGAGGTATTGGTGGCGAAAATCGTGTGTTCGCCAAGGTGCGGCGCCACCTTGTGGTACAGGTCGGACTTCCAGTCGATGCGTTCGGCGATCGCCTCGATAACCAGATCGCAATCCTTCAGCAGAGCCAGGTGTTCATCGTAGTTGGCCGGCGTGATGTAGTCGGCGCGGTCCTTGCCGGCCAGCGGCGCGGGCTTGAGCTTTTTCAGCCCGTCGATGGCCTTGCGGGCGATGGCGCTCTTGTCGCCTTCTTTCGCCGGCAGATCGAAAAGCAGGGTCGGGACCTTGGCGTTGACCAGATGTGCGGCGATCTGCGCCCCCATCACTCCGGCGCCGAGCACGGCCACCTTGCGTACGATGAACTTGGATTGAGACATGGTTTCCTCGGTTGCAGTGTTGCTCTCAAACAGTGACGAAAGCCGTCATGCGCTTTCGTCGCGGAAAATCGGACCGGGCCGGCCCCTCCGGCCCGGTCCTGCCACGCCTGAACCTGATACGGGATCAGAAGGCGCGGTTGTACTGGATACCCACCATGTGGATGCTGGTCTTGTACTGACCCTTGGTGGTTTCGCCGTTGCCGGTGCAGCTGGTCGAAACCGGCGTGCAACTGTCGGTGTAGTTCACGTTGGCGTTGGCGAAGTTCACGTAGGTGTACGCAAAGTCCAGCGAGTCGAGCTTGGTGACCTGATAGTTGCCGCCGAGCGAGAACAGCCAGCGGTTGCTGTCCGGCAGGGCCGAGTGACGCAGGTTGTCATTGCTGACCGGCGACTGGTCATAGGCGATACCGCTGCGGAACAGCAGTGCGTCGTTGTAACGATAGTTCGCGCCGACCGACACCTTGTAGGTATTGCGCCAGTTCTGACGCACGACGAAGTCACCCTCGCCAGCGGTGTTGAAGTTGACGTCGATGCTCTTCATCTGCGAGTGGCGGGTCCAGGTCACATCGCTCATGACCGCCCACTTGTCGTTGATCTGATGGAAGCCGTTGATCGACACCGCTTCCGGCGTCTTCACGTCCACCGTGGCGTCGCTGTCCGGATGCTTGCTGTTCAGCCTGCTGTTGATTGCACCCTGAAGCGCCCCCGGGACGGCACTCGTCATGTTCACGCCGCTGAAGTCCCAGTTTGCCGAGCCGCGCAGCTTCTGGCTGATGGCCGAGCGGTAGGCAATGCCGAAGCGGGTGTTCTCGTCCAGCGTGTACATGTAGCCGAGGTTGAAGCCGTAGCCCCAGTCGTTGCCCTTGATCTTGATGGTACCGGCGCCGGAGATCGCCCCGGCATTGATCAGGTTGGTGATCGCCGACGAAGCCGGGCCAAACGCACCGGCTGCCGCGCCCATGCGCAGACCGGTCACCGCATCGGAGGCCTTGTCGAGTTCCGCGTTCATGTACTGCGCCGACACGCCGAAGCCGAAGCTGTGGTGGTCGTTGAGCTTGAACGAGATCGACGGGTTGATGTTGATGGTCATCAGGTCGATCTTGGTCAGACCGTAGCGGCCGACCCAGTCGCCGCCGTAGTCGAGCGAGGCGCCATACGGCACGAACATGCCAATGCCGGCCGTGATCTGGTCATTGATCTGGTGCGTCAGGTACATCGACGGCGCCACCACGATGTCCGGCGCGAACGAACCGCCATCACCGCCGCCGGTCGGGCGCTTCAGGTAGTTGGTCGAGCCCTTGTCACTGTAGTCCGAATTCGGCAGCACGAAGGTCAGGCCGCCGGAGAACTGGGTGCCCTGCAGCCGCGACATGCCGGCCGGGTTGTAGAAAATGGTGGACGCGTCAGCGGCTTCCGCGCCGCTGGCGAACGCCGTGCCCTGTGCCGACACGCTTTGCGAGCCAAAGTGGTAACCCGAGGCCAGCGCGATCGCCGGTGCCCCGCCCATCATTGCCACCAGCAGGCTAAGATTTTTGATCTTCATGCATCGTTCCTCATCTAGAGCGGATCTAACGAATCTTGGTTTTATATTCAGGCGTACTATCAAACAATCGTTTGATATCGTCCTGTCGTCGATACTATCACTGTCGTTCAGTAATGACAGCGGTTTTTCGAGCAATTATTCCAAACGTTCGTTTCATCCTTTATGCATGAGCATTTGCTGCCAGACATCCCGTTCACACGTTCACAAGCGAACCGGATTGTCTGACAGCCTTGCGTAATCCATCATCATGGAGGCCAGTGGGCGTATCACTTTTACAACACCCGGTTTTTCCTACTCCGGCATCGGCGCCGTCAGCCCCGCAATCACGTATGGCAGCAGGTGACGGGCGACAATGTCCGGGTCGCGTGCCGACACGATCTGTTGCTTCTTGATAAACACTTTCAGCACGTCATTGCCGGCAAAGGCATTGAACATCAGACTGAAACTGAAATGCAGCCGCCAGGCCAGCTCCTCGATGCCGAGTTCCGGCAGCACTTTGGAAAACGCCCGGCTGTAACGTTTGACGAACTCGCTGTGGTCGGCCGGAATCGCCTCGCGCAACATCTTGTGGTTCTCGATGAAGGTGCGCGACAGCAGACGCACAAACAGCGCGCCGCCCCGGGTCGGGTCCCTGGACATCGCCAGCGACGGACGGATGAAGCCGTATACCAGCGCTTCGACCGTCAGTGGCTTGCCCTGTGCCTCGAGCCGGTCCAGCTCTTCGATGCACTGCCGGTTCCACGGTGCCAGCCGGCGAATGACGGCCTGTTGCAGCAGTGCATCCTTGGAACCAAAGTGATAGTTGACGGCGGCCAGATTGACCTCCGCCTGCTGCGTGATCAGACGCAGCGAGGTCGCATCGAATCCATGCTCGATAAACAGCTTTTCAGCCACATCGAGGATGCGTGTCGCGGTATCGGGCCTGTTGACTTCCACACTGTCCTGCTCTTCCCTGCCCAGCGATTCGGTATCCACTAGGGATTCATTCATTATCAATCCAAACGGTTGTTTGAAACTTACGTTTTAATTTTGCGAGTGTCAAGCCACATGCCAAAAAAATCGGGCCACCCGAAGGGGGCGGCCCGATTATCGCAATGAAACACTTGTTTGTCAGACAAAAGACCGCATGGACACTAGCGAAGCTTGGCAGCCAGCCACGAGTAATCATAGCTGGTGATCTCGAACGGGTTGCCGTCCGGGTCGACAAAATAGAACGACCAGGCCAGCTTGTGATCGACGATGCAGTCACGCGCCAGATAGCGCCCGTCGGTCGCCAGCACCCGCTCCCCGGCCAGCTTGTCGATCCAGGCCAGGAAATCCGCCCCACCGACCGAAAACGCAATCACCGAGTGCGACGGGGCGGCATCCACCTTCTCGAACAGGGCCAGATGCACGGTATTGCCGGAGTTGAACAGCGTCAGCGGCCCGCTTGGCGCCTGTGCCCAGGCGGCAAAGCGCGGGTCCGGCGACAGGCCGAGGGTACGCTGGTACCAGACGGCCGAAGCCGCCCGGTCTTTCACCCAGACGTGGATATGGTCAATGACGGAAAGCTTGGGCATTGTCGTTATCGTTGTGGAGTCAGGACTTTTTTCAGGTAATGACCGGTAAAGCTGTCCGGATGTTCGGCCACCGTTTCCGGTGTGCCGGCAACCAGGATGCGCCCGCCGCCATCGCCGCCTTCAGGACCGAGGTCGACCACCCAGTCGGCAGTCTTGATCACGTCCAGGTTATGTTCGATCACCACCACCGTGTTGCCGTTCTCGCGCAGGCGACGCAGCACTTTCAACAGTAGATCAATGTCATGGAAATGCAGCCCGGTCGTCGGCTCGTCGAGAATATACAGGGTCCGGCCGGTGTCGCGCTTGCTCAGTTCCAGCGCCAGCTTCACCCGCTGCGCCTCGCCACCGGACAGCGTGGTCGCGCTCTGTCCCAGCCGGATATAGCCGAGGCCGACATCCATCAGCGTCGACAGCTTGCGCGCCACTGACGGCACGGCGGCAAAGAACGCAAGCGCCTGCTCGACGGTCATGTCCAGCACCTCGTGGATGCTCTTGCCCTTGTAGTGCACTTCCAGCGTTTCGCGGTTGTAGCGCTTGCCGTGGCAGACATCGCACGGCACGTACACATCCGGCAGGAAATGCATCTCGACTTTCAGCACCCCGTCGCCCTGGCAGGCCTCGCACCGGCCGCCCTTGACGTTGAAACTGAAGCGGCCCGGGCCGTAACCGCGCTCGCGCGAGGTCGGTACGCCGGCATACAGCTCGCGGATCGGCGTGAACATGCCGGTATAGGTCGCCGGGTTGGAACGCGGCGTACGGCCGATCGGGCTCTGGTCGACATTGATGACCTTGTCGAAGAACTCCATGCCGGTGATGTCGTCATGCGCAGCCGGTTCGGAACTGGCACCGTTCAGCTCGCGCGCCGCGGCCGCGTACAGCGTATCGTTGATCAGCGTCGACTTGCCCGAGCCGGACACGCCGGTCACGCAGGTCAGCAGGCCGACCGGCACTTCCAGGTCGACATGCTTCAGGTTGTTGCCGGTCGCGCCGAGCACGCGCAGCAGCCGCTCCGGATCGGGCGGACGGCGCGCGTCCGGCATCTCGATGGTGCGGCGGCCGGACAGGAACTGGCCGGTCACCGAGTCGGGGCAGGCCGCGACTTCGGACGGCAGGCCGGCCATCAGCACGTGGCCGCCATGCTCGCCGGCACCCGGCCCCATGTCGACCAGATAGTCGGCAGCACGAATGGCATCTTCGTCGTGCTCGACCACGATCACGCTGTTGCCAAGGTCGCGCAAGCGCATCAGCGTGGCCAGCAGCCGGTCGTTGTCGCGCTGGTGCAGGCCGATGGACGGCTCGTCGAGCACATACATCACCCCGGTCAGCCCGGAACCGATCTGGCTGGCCAGCCGGATACGCTGCGCCTCGCCGCCGGACAGGGTGTCGGCCGAGCGGTCCAGCGACAGGTAGTCGAGGCCGACATTGTTCAGGAAGCCGAGACGATCGCGGATTTCCTTGACGATTTTTTCCGCCACCGCCTGTTTCTGGCCGGTAAAGGCCAGCGAGTCGAACCACGACAGCGTGACTTTCAGCGGCAACTGGTTCAGCTCATGCAGCGTGCGATCGGCCACGCGGACATTGCGCGCCTCCTTGCGCAGGCGGGTGCCATGGCAGTGCGGGCACGGCTGGTTGGCCTGGTACTTGGCCAGTTCCTCGCGCACCGCCTGCGAATCGGTCTCGCGGTAGCGGCGTTCGAGGTTCGGGATGATGCCCTCGAACGGATGCTCGCGCGTGACCTTGGCCCCGCGCTCGTTCACGTAGATGAACGGGATCGCTTCACGGCCGGAACCGTGCAGCACCACGTGGCGCACCTTCTCCGGCAGCATCTCGAACGGCAGGTCGATCTCGAAGCCATAGTGCATGGCCAGCGACTGCAGCATCTGGTAGTAGAACTGGTTGCGCTTGTCCCAGCCCTTGATCGCGCCGGCCGCCAGCGACAGTGTCGGGTGCGCGGCCACACGGCGCGGATCGAAGAAGGTGATGTGGCCCAGCCCGTCGCAATGCGGGCACGCCCCCATCGGATTGTTGAAGCTGAACAGGCGCGGTTCCAGCTCCGGCAGGCTGTAGCTGCAAACCGGACAGGCGAACTTGGACGAGAACCAGTACTCCTTGCCGCTGTCCATCTCCATCGCGATCGCCCGGCCTTCGGCATGGCGCAGCGCGGTTTCAAACGACTCGGCCAGACGCTGCTTCATGTCCTCGCGGACCTTCAGCCGGTCGACCACGACCTCGACGGTATGCTTCTTGTTCTTGTCCAGTTTGGGCACGGCGTCGATCTCGCAGACCTCGCCATCGACCCGCACCCGGACAAAGCCCTGCGCGCGCAGTTCGTCGAACAGGTCGAGCTGCTCACCCTTGCGCTCGACCACCAGCGGCGCCAGGATCATCAGCCGGGTCTCGGCCGGCAGCGCCAGCGCGTGGTCGACCATCTGGCTGACGGTTTGCGACTCCAGCGGCCGGTCGTGATCGGGACAGTACGGCGTGCCGACGCGGGCGAACAGCAGGCGCAGGTAGTCGTGGATCTCGGTGACGGTGCCGACGGTGGAGCGCGGGTTGTGACTGGTGGCCTTCTGCTCGATCGAAATCGCCGGGCTCAGGCCCTCGATCAGATCGACGTCCGGTTTCTCCATCAGTTGCAGGAACTGCCGTGCGTAGGCGGAAAGCGACTCGACATAGCGCCGCTGACCCTCCGCGTACAGCGTGTCGAAGGCGAGCGAAGATTTGCCGGAACCGGACAGGCCGGTAATCACGATCAGCTTGTGGCGGGGCAGGTCGAGATTGACGTTCTTCAGATTGTGCGTACGGGCGCCGCGAATGCGAATGCTATCCATGAAGCTCTCAAGCTGGCAAAGCAACCTGTTAATATACCGGAAATCACTGCCGCAGCCATGCAAGCCGCTCAATCGGTCGCTGGCGGCGGTGTCCGATCCCCTTCCGATACGTCGCTGGCCGACGCCTGTGCAACTCGTCTGAACATCAATATGAATTCATTGGAACTGCGTGCGAGCGTGGGGCTCGCCGGTCTTTACGGCCTGCGAATGCTGGGCATGTTTCTGGTGCTGCCCGTGTTCGCACTGTACGCGACCGCCCTGCCGGGCGGTGACAACCACGCACTGATCGGCATCGCGCTGGGCAGTTACGGTCTGACCCAGGCCCTGCTGCAACTGCCGTTCGGCATGCTGTCCGACCGCATCGGCCGCAAGAAGGTCATCTATGCCGGCCTGCTGCTGTTTGCCGCCGGCAGCTTCGTCGCCGCCGGCGCCACCGACATCTGGTGGCTGATGATCGGCCGCACCATCCAGGGCGCCGGCGCCATTTCCGCCGCCGTCACCGCGCTGCTGGCCGACCTGACCCGCGAGGAAAACCGCACCAAGGCCATGGCCATGATCGGCATGACCATCGGCACCACCTTTGCCGCCAGCCTGGTGCTCGCCCCGCTGCTGACCAAGTGGATCGGCGTCAACGGCATCTTCGCCCTGACCGGCGTGCTGACGCTGCTGGCGATGATCGGGGTCAAGTTCATCATCCCGGACCCGTCAGTGTCGCGTTTCCACTCCGATACCGAGGCCAATACCGCCCGCCTGCCGGTGGTGCTGCGCGACCCGCAGCTGCTGCGGCTGAACTTCGGCATCCTGGCGCTGCACGCCTCGCAGATGGCCATGTTCGTGGTCATGCCGTTCGCGCTGATCCAGACCGCCGGTCTCGACAAGACGCATCACTGGGAGGTCTACCTGCCGGTGACGCTGATCGGCTTCCTGCTGATGGTGCCGGCCATCATTTACGGCGAGAAGCGCCAGCAGCTGAAACCGGTGTTCGTCGGCGCAGTCGCGCTGATGTTCATCGCCCAGCTCGGCATGGCATTCGCGCTGGACTCGTTCTGGGAAATCGTGGTCCTGCTCGGCCTGTACTTCATCGCCTTCAACATCCTTGAAGCCTGCCTGCCGTCACTGATTTCCAAGATCGCGCCGACCGATGCCAAAGGCACTGCCATCGGCGTGTACAATACCGCGCAATCCATCGGCCTGTTCCTCGGCGCGGCGATCGGCGGCTGGCTGTACAGCTATGCCGGCAGCGGCGCCGTGTTCGGCTTCACCAGCATCCTGATTGGCGTTTGGCTTACACTCGCCATCAGCATGGCAGCCCCCATGGCAGTCAGGACCGAGATGTTCCATATCGGTGAAGACTGGCAGGGCGACGCCGCCGCGCTGTCCTCCCGCCTGTCCAGCCAGAAGGGCGTCAAGGAGGCGGTAGTGATCGCCAGCGAGCGCGTGGCCTACCTTAAAGTGATGCAGAACGACTGGGACCGTGCCAGCGTCAACAAACTCATCGAGGAGACTTACTAGATGGCGTCCGTCAACAAAGTGATCCTGGTCGGCAACCTCGGCCGTGATCCGGAAGTCCGCTATATGCCGAATGGCGAAGCGGTAGCCAATTTCAGCATCGCAACCACCGACCAGTGGAAAGACAAGAACGGCATGCGCCAGGAGCGCACCGAATGGCACAACATCGTCATGTATCGCCGTTTGGCTGAAATTGCCGGCGAATACCTGAAGAAGGGCCGCCCGGTCTATATCGAAGGCCGCATCCAGTCGCGCAAATACAACGGCAAGGACGGCGTCGAACGCACCGCATTCGAGATCGTCGCCGACCAGATGCAGATGCTGGGCGGCCGTGACGGCGGCGAAGGCGGCAGCAGCAACTACGGCAGCGGCAGTGGTGGCGCCAGCAGTGGCGGCGGCAACTACGGTGGTGGCAGCCGGGCCAGCGCCGGCGGCAACGCCGCCCCGCAGGACAATTTCCGCGACGACACCCCGCCGGCAGCCCCGCGCCGCCCGGAGCCGAAGCCGGCGCAGAACTTCGACGATCTGGACGACGATATTCCGTTCTGACCGTCACCAGACCCGATAGCGAAAGCCGAATCATTGATTTGATTCGGCTTTTTCCTTATTCGGCCCTTCCCCGGGGCGGTCAGACAGGCAGGAAGGTCGACGCTTGCGCTGACTCCCCATCACTCTCCAGCTTCCTGGCAAGCGCTGCCATCACCCGAAGGGTCGTTTCCATGTCGGCAACCGACAGGCCATCCGCAAGGTCGTTGGCCCATGGCGTCTGAAGGCGCATCGCTTGCTCAAAAGTGCGCGCGCCGGCGTCAGTCAGCACCACCAGTGGCGCTCTCCGGTGATGGGGGTTCGGCTGAAGTGCTACCAGGCCCTCATGCGCAAGGTCATTGACGATCCGCTGGACGTTCTGGCGGTTTGCGCCCATGTCGCGCGCAAGCCAGGCGACAGGTTGCGGACGCTCACTCGCGCTGATCGTGCCGAGTACTTTCCAGCGGGCGCTCGTCAGGCCAATGCCGGCGACCAGGCGGTCTCCTGCGACCAGCAGCCGATTGTTCAGACGAAACAGTTCAAGGGCGAGATCGGTCAGGGCTTTGCCTGACGGGGTGAGTGTGTCTTTGTCCATGCGGGTAAACGTTGCCATGTTGACACCATAATGTCAATTACGCACAATAAAGCTCCATGGTTTCAGATTGACACCATGCATCGCAATGAAATGCGACTCCCGCCCCGGAACCCGGCCAGACCCGACACCTGAAAGACCCCTTCATCATGCCCAAGATCATTCATCGCATCGGTGGCTTTGTTGCGCCGCTCTGCATCGTGCTTTTCTGGACTTCCACCGCCCTCACCGAGCTGTTTGGCTCGCATGCGGCCGTGGCGCAATTGAAATCGCTTATCGTCACGCCGGGGCTGTGGATTCTGGTACCGGCCATCGCCATGGCCGGAGGCAGTGGCATGTTCATGGGCAAGTCGCGGCGTGGCGGGCTGGTTGATGCCAAGAAGAAACGCATGCCCTTTATCGCCGCCAATGGGCTGCTCGTCCTGGTGCCCTGTGCCGTCATGCTCGATCGCTGGGCAGCCGCTGGCAGCTTCGACTCCACTTTCTATCTGGTACAGGCCATCGAGTTGATCGCAGGGCCGATCAACCTGGCGTTGATGGGACTGAATGTACGGGATGGTCTGCGCATGGCCGGCCGGCTTCGCCCATCGCCTGCCCGGGCCTGATCCTGATGGCGTGAACACGGGCTCAGTTGGTCGCTGCACTGGCCCTGAGCCCCCTTTCCCATGCCGAAGTACACGCCCGACTGGCAGAAACTGTCGTGAATACGGCAGTCTGCCTGACTGAATCCGGCCTCTTCCGCCCCCGCCGCCGCGGGGAAACCCCGCCTCCGCCGGGCCATTAACTCCGAAAAAACTGTCAGACAATAAACACCTTGCGTCAGTAGGGTTTTATCACTACAAATGATCTATGCATATGACAGATGCAATTTAATGCCATAGGTGCGGCAGATCAGGCCGGGAGCCGCCAGCAGGTGCCCCACGCCGGATCCTCCCGGAGCGCAGCGACCAGTTCAGGAGAGTGCGGGATGTGGGAAAGCAACGGATTGCCGGAAGCGCCTGATGACTCCCCGGCCCTGCACGCCGGCGAGTCCTGTTCCGGCGGCATCGACATGGTGTTCGTGTGCATGCCGTACGCCGCCGTGGAACGTCCGTCGCTGGCCCTCGGCACGCTGACTGCGGTGCTTGAGCGCGAAGGTCTGTCCAGCCGGGCGATCTACGCCAATCTCGAATTTGCCGCCCGCGTCGGCCGGCAGGCCTATGAAGTCGTCAACAACTCCGAAATCACGCTCCAGCTCGGCGAATGGACGTTCTCCGAAGCGGTATTCGGACAGCAGGGCGACATCGACGCCTTTATCAAGGGCCTGGTCAGCTGTGGCTACACCGAGACCGGCCTGCGGGAGCTGCTGCAGGGCCTGCGCCTCGAGGCCGCCCGCTATCTCGACGAGCTGGCGCAGCGTGTCCTGGCCCTGCAGCCGCGCATTGTCGGCTGCACGTCCATGTTCCAGCAGCACTGCGCGTCCCTGGGGCTGCTTCAGCGCATCCGGGCGCAGTCCCCGGGTACGGTGACCATGCTGGGCGGCGCAAACTGCGAAGGGGAAATGGGCGCGGCCACCCACAGGCAATATCCATGGGTCGACTTTGTCGTGTCCGGAGAAGCCGACAAATTGCTGCCCGAACTCTGCAGACGCATTCTGGCCCGGGGCGCGGGCATTCCGGTCCATCACCTGCCCGAGGGCGTGCTCGGCCCGGCCTCGCGCCGCGTCCTTGTCGTTGCGGGCGCCGCGGCAGCACCGGCGGTCGGTCGGGCTTCGATTACCGATCTCGACGAATTGCCGATTCCGAACTTCGACGACTATTTCGAGCAGCTGCAAGCCTCGCCGCTGCACGGCTACGTGATTCCCGGCCTGCTGATCGAAACCTCCCGCGGTTGCTGGTGGGGCGCCAAGCACCACTGCACGTTCTGCGGCCTGAACGGTTCGGGCATGGCGTTTCGCGCCAAGTCGCAAGCGCGAGTCCAGCAAGAAGTCAGCCAGCTGGCGGCGCGCTACCGGCTCAAGCGGTTCATGGCGGTCGACAATATTCTCGACAACAAATACTTCTCCCAGGTTCTGCCCTTTCTGGCCGAAGCCGGCGACATGCTGTGGTTCTACGAAACCAAGGCCAACCTCACCCGCACCCA
The DNA here is from genome assembly GCF_000620105.1 of Microvirgula aerodenitrificans DSM 15089. Taxonomy (NCBI): domain Bacteria; kingdom Pseudomonadati; phylum Pseudomonadota; class Betaproteobacteria; order Neisseriales; family Aquaspirillaceae; genus Microvirgula; species Microvirgula aerodenitrificans. Next base: position 31,736 of record NZ_JHVK01000016.1, read on the forward strand.
GGTCAGCTTGCTGTCGCAGGCCGGGGTGCGCTGGATTCAGCCGGGTATCGAGGCGATGGACGACGGCCTGCTGAAGCTGCTGCGCAAGGGCTGCTCGACCGTTATCAATGTGCAGCTGCTGAAGTGGGCCTACGACTACGGCGTGTGGGTGATGTGGAACCACCTGCACGGCGCGCCGGGCGAAGATCCCGAGTGGTATGAGCACATTGCCGACTGGCTGCCGCTGATTGCGCACCTGCAGCCGCCATCGGGCGGCTCCATGACCCGCATCCGCTTCGACCGTTTCAGCCCCTACTTCAATGAACAGGCCGACTTCGCCCTGGATCTCAAGCCCTGCTGGGGCTATGGCCAGGTCTATCCCGTGCCGGAAAAGCAGCTCGAACAGCAGGCCTACTTCTTCCGCAATGACGGCCACTCCGCCCCGACGCCGACCCGGCTGGCGGCAATGCTGAGCGAGTGGGCCACCCGCTTCTACGCGCCGACTACCAGGGCAACCACGCTGCCCCGGCGGAGTGATGACGCCCCGGTGCTGGCCTGGGTCGCCAGCGGCTACCGGCAGACGGTCCGCGATACCCGGCCCTGTGCCGTCGGGTCGCTGCACGAACTCAGCGAGCTGGAAGGACAGGTCTGTCATGCCCTCGACAGTGCGCAGCATCTGCAGGGTCTGGTGCAGGCCCTGCGCCATGCCGGCAGCACGGTCCCGGAAAGGGAAATCGGCTCCGCGCTGCAACGGCTGGTCGATCTGAAAATCATTGCCGAATTCAACGGCAAGTTCCTTTGCCTGGTCACCAGCGAGAACCCGGTGCCCTACAAGTCGTTCTCCGAGTTTGCCGGCGGCATGTTCAGCCTTACCCCCACACACCGGACACCGCCGAAGCCCGAAACCCCATGGGATGTTTCCTTGAGGGAGTTGTTTGTCTCTTCCACGTAACCGTTCGATTCACCGACGAAGGAAAGCACCGTATGACTACGACTACACCGGCCAGCACCCAGGTTCCGCAAACCCGGCGCGATCTGGAAACCCACATCATCACCAAGGCCTGGAAGGATCCCGAGTACAAGGCCCAGCTGCTCAAGGACCCGAAGGCGGCGCTGCAGGATGCGCTCAAGAGCATTGACCCGTCCCTCTCCCTGCCCGACTCGCTGCAGGTCCAGGTGCACGAGGAGAACGCCAACCTGTTCCACCTTGTGCTGCCGCGCAATCCGAGCGAGATCTCGCTCGCCGAGGTGGTAGGCGACAACCTTGAAGCCGTGGCACCGCAAACCATCGCCGTCGTGCTGGTTGCAGTGGTCGGTGCGGCTGCGGCAGCCGTGGTCACCTACCTGGGGGCGGCGAACGTTGTTGGCGCCGCCAATGGCACGGTCACGGCCAACGCCGTGGCCAACACCAACGCCGTTGCCTGACGACAGCACCCTGTAGTGCCCGGAGGGGTGCGGCCAGGATGTCGGCTGCGCCCCTCTCCGCCCCGATTACCGCCCGCACGATCCGGAAAGGAACGACATGCCCACGCCACAAGGGACAAGCTACGCCGAACCGCAACACCCTGCCGCCGACGCCACGCCGGACTGGCCGCCCATCACGATCGGGCAGGCCAAGCGCGTTCTGGAATGGTGGTCTTCGTCTGCGGTGTTCCGTGAACTGGTGGCGACCGATCCGGAACGCGCCGGCCGCGACTACAAACTGGGCTTCAGTCCCGAACTGATCCGTCCGCTGTGGGACGACCGCTATCACCTCGACGCCGCCAACAAGGATCGCCCGCAACACCCGATCGTTGCCGAGTACCGGGCTTATTACCACACCAAGACGCAGTGGCGCGACGAGGTCAAAAGGGAGTGCGCCCCGGACGAGCCCCGCCTGAAAACCTGGCGTACCCGCCAGATCGCCCGCAATGCGATGGAAAACGGTCTTTACGACAACAGCATCATTCACTCGCCGCTGGCCATCGAGCTCAGCGATGGCTGTTCGGTCGGTTGCTGGTTCTGCGGCGTCGGCGCGACCAGGTTTGTTGAGACCTGGGACTACACCGAGGAAAACGCCACGCTGTGGCGCGGCGTGCTGAGCGTATTGCACGACAAGATCGGCGATGCCAGCAAATGGGGGTTCTGCTACTGGGCCACCGACCCGCTGGACAATCCGGACTACGAGCACTTCGCCAGCGATTTTGCCGATATCACCGGCATGTTCCCGCAGACCACCACCGCCCAGGGCCACAAGGACCCGGAACGGGTGCTCAAGCTGCTCAGGCTGTCCGAATCGCGCGGCTGCAAGGTCAACCGCTTCTCGGTCCTGACCGAATCGCTGCTGCGCCGGATTCACGATGCATACACGGCAGATGAGCTGACCCAGGTCGAGATTGTCGCCCAGATGCGTGACGCTACCGTGCCGAAGGCCGACGCCGGCTCATTCCGGGTAAAGGCCAGGAAGACTGCCAATGTCGTGGAGCGGGAAAAGAAAAAACTGATTCCGATCGCCGTGTCCGAGAACGGGACGGAAGACAGCGACAAGCCCGCGCTGACCATGCAGCAGCCGGGCACCATCGCCTGCGTTACCGGCTTCCTGCTCAATATGGTCCGGCGCTCGGTCAAGCTGATCAGTCCCTGCCGTGCTTCCGAGCAATGGCCGCTCGGTTACATCGTGTTCGAGGAATGCACGTTCACCGACGCCGCCGACCTGGAACGCAAGATCGAAGCCATGATCGAGACCCACATGCCGCAGGAGCTCACGCCGGACGACCCGATCCAGCTCAATCCGAGCTTCCGCCTGGAGCCGGTAGCCAACGGTTTCCGCGTGCTTTCCGACCTGAGCTGCATCGAGTTCTCCCGCCCCACCCCTGACCTGGTCGAGTACCTCGGCGCGCTGGGCGAGCACGTGACATCAGGCAAGCGTACGGCCGGTGAAATCGCCGTGTCCTCGCTGTTCTGCTATGGCGTGCCGGAGACAAACACCCTGAGCACCCTCGGCGCGATGCTGAACCTCGGGATCCTGGTCGATGCCAGGGGCCGCATTACCGGCCAATCAGCAGTGGAAGCCCAATGACCCCGCCACTCGCCACCACCATTGACCGGCTCCGCGACTACCTTGACCGGGTCGGCTTCCAGCAGATCTACAAATACATTGTCGCGGTCAACCATTACGCCGTGACGCCGGCGCTGATCACGCGCAACACTGCCGCCAGTGTCCACCACTTCTTCGATAGCCGGCTGGGCGGCAGGGCGGAATTCGCCCTGTTGCAGTGCCTGATGACCGGGCGTCCGGCCGAGCATGCAGCGCTGCCGGACAAGGACCGGGCGCTGGCCGATGCGCTGGTGACGGCCGGCCTGCTGCGGGCCAGTCCGGATGGGCGGGAAGTGTCCGGCGCGGACCGGCAGCTGATTTCGGCCTTCGGCGTGGATCTGCTGATCGACCGCCGCATTCATTTCGGCGGCGAAGTCCACGAGGTGTATATCGGTCCCGACAGCTACTGGATGCTGTATTACATCAATGCTTCCGGTATTGCCCGCACGCATCGCGCCGTCGACCTGTGCACCGGCAGCGGCATTGCCGCGCTGTATCTGTCGCTGTTTACCGATCATGTTCTGGCGACCGATATCGGCGATGTGCCGCTGGCGCTGGTCGAGATAAACCGCCGCCTGAACCGGCGCGACGCCGGCACGATGGAGATCCGGCGCGAGAACCTGAACGACACGCTGGATGGCCGTGAACGCTTCGACCTGCTCACCTGCAACCCGCCTTTCGTGGCCTTCCCTCCCGGCTACAGCGGCACGCTCTATTCGCAGGGCACCGGCGTCGACGGACTCGGCTACATGCGCGACATCGTCGGCCGCCTGCCGGAAGTGCTCAATCCCGGCGGTTCTGCCTACCTCGTGGCGGATCTCTGCGGCGATGCGCACGGCCCGCACTTCCTGGGTGAGCTGGAGAGCATGGTCACCGGGCACGGCATGCGCATCGAGGCGTTCATCGACCATGTCCTGCCGGCCTCGGCCCAGGTCGGCCCGATCTCGGACTTCCTGAGACACGCAGCCGGGCTGCCTGCGGACACCGACATCGCGGCAGACGTGCAGGCGTTCCAGCGCGAGACGCTGCGCGCCGACTACTACTACCTGACGACGATCCGCCTGCAAACGGCCGCGCAGAACCCCGGACTGCGCATGCTGCGACGCGACCCGCTCCCCGGGGCCGGGACGTGACCATGGCCGGTGCGCGGGCGCCCTTGCTGCACGAACTGTTGCACGCCGCACCGGCGGAAACCGGCGCGCGGATGAGCGATACGCTGTATCGCCGCTGGCCGGCGCTGCTGGGCACCGACACGCTGTCCAGGCGGCTGGACTGGGGCTATGAAGGCCCCGATCCAGCCGATGCCCCACCGTGGGAAGACATGCTGGCGGCGGCGCTGTCCGCACCGGACGACGCCGCCCTGCCCGGCAGTCTCGACCCCATCGGGCCGATTCCGTTCGAGGAAGCGCTGCTGCCCTTCGTCGCCGCCGCACGCACCGGGCTGGAGCGCGAAGCGGGTACGGCACTCGGCATCTGCTCCCCGGCGGCGCGAGCGGCGCTGGAACGCCATCTGTTCGCGCTGCTCTCCGTCGTTGCCACTCCGGTGCTCGGTTCCGCGTTTTCCTTGCAGCGCGCGCTGGCCGGCTCATTGCCCTGGCTGCCCCCCCGGGGTCGCCAGAACTACGAAGCCTTTGTCGCTTCGCTGCAGGCCGGTGGTCTGCGCCTGCTGCTGGCAGACTATCCCGCACTGGCGCGCCTGCTGGCGACTGTGGCCCGGGGATGGGTGCTGGCCCACGGCCGGCTTCTGCAGCGGCTGGAAAGGGACTGGCACCGGATCGTCGCCACGTTCGGCTTCCCCGCCGCCGACTGTCAGCTGGACGGGATCACGGCCGGCTGCTCCGACCCCCATGACGGGGGGCAGAGCGTAACCGTTCTGCACCTGTCGAATGGCCGGCGCCTGGTCTACAAGCCCAGGTCGCTGGAGATGGAGAACGGGCTGGCGCAACTGCTCGACTGGGCCGGTCGCACCGGCTTTCCGTGGCCATTTCGCACCGTGGCGTTGCTGCCCGGCGAGGGCTATGGCTGGATGGAGTTCGTCGAGGCGGCGCCCTGCGACGACGAGGCGGCCGTCGGGCGTTTCCATGCCCGCTCAGGCGGACTGTTCTGCCTGTGGTGGCTGCTGCAGGGAACCGACGTCCACCACGAAAACCTGATCGCCAGCGGGGAGTATCCCGTGATCGTCGATGCCGAGACCCTGCTGCATCCCCGCCCCTTTCCCGGCGTGATTCACCAGTTGGGCCCGGGCGCCGGTTACGGTGCAAGCCCGGAGGATGACTTTGCCCGGGCACTGCTGGAGAGCGGTTTCCTGGCTACCGGCAAGGCGCTCGATCTGTCGGCCTGGGGACAGGCCGGGGACGGGGCCACGCCGTTTCAGGTCGCCAGCTGCCAGGCCATCAATTCCGATGCCATGACCATGGCGCACGAGACCTTTCATGTCGCACCGCGTCCCAACCTGCCGGTGCTGCACGGCCAGCCCCGGCAGGCGGCGGCGCATGCCGGGGCGATCGTCGACGGGTTCACGGCGATGTACCGGCTGGTCGTGCAGCACCGCCATGACTTTCTGACCCTGCTTGATGGCTTCGCCGGTTGCAGCGGGCGCTTTGTCGCGCGCGCGACCAATACCTACGGGCTGCTGCTGCATGCCGGCCTGCAACCGGAATGGCTGCGCGAAGGCCCTGCCCGCGGCGTGCTTTTCGAGCGCCTGCGCCAGGCGGCGCTGGCGGCCCCGGCACGCCCTGCGTGCTGGCCCCTGCTCGACGCCGAACTGGCGGCGCTGGAACGGCTCGACATCCCCCGCCTGTCCTGCCGCTGCGACCTGCCCGCGCCCTGCTGGCCGGCGCCACTGGATCAGGCCCGTGCCAGAGTTGCGAGTGCCTCGCTGCCTGATCTCGACCGGCATGCGGCAGCACTCCGGCAAGCACTGACACCCCAGACCGCCTCTCCCCGCCACCCTCACCCAGCCTGAAAGAGAGTCTCCATGACGACCGAACAGAATGTCCGCAATGTGCTGCACATGATTACCGGGCACTACGACCACTCGACCAGCCTGCAGGCCGCACGGGCCGCGCGGGCCCCGTCGCCCGGCCGCCGCCTGCAGGCCGCAGCGCCCGCCAGCCCTGGTGCCATGCCGGACTGGGCGATCGGCCATGGCGTTCAGGCGCTGGGGCTGGGCGAGAAGGAAACCTGCGGCATCGTCGGTACCGACATCGTGCTGAAAATCTATGTCGACAAGAAACTGCCCAGCGCAAAACTGGACAAGCCGGTACCGAAAACCGTGTCCGTGGGCGGCATGACGGTGTACACCGACGTGGTGGAAGTCGGCAAAGTGCATTTGCACGGAAATACCCAGCGCATCCGCCCGGCCCTGCCGGGGTTTTCGGTCAGCCGCGCCAACGACGGGCCGAATACCGGCACCTTCGGCCTGGTAGTGAACAAGCAGGGCCAGCCATCACCGCAGTATCTGCTGAGCAACTGGCACGCGATTGCCGCCGCCGGTCAGGCCAGCAAGGGCGACATCATCATCCAGCCCGGCACGGCGGACAATGGCTCGGCGGAAACGGACCGGATCGGCATTCTGTCGGACTGGGTGCCGATGGATTTCACCCCGAACAGCACCCAGAATCTGGTCGATGCAGCCATTGCCCAGCTGGACCCCGGCGCGGCCAGCGCGGCCATTGCGCTGCTCGGCATCCCGACCGGCGTGAACAACCAGCTGAGTCGCGGCATGTACGTGCAGAAGGTCGGCCGGACCACCAGCCTGAGCGTGGCCCGCATCACCGACGTGGACCTGGTGCTCAATCCGAGCTATCCGACGCCGACCGGCCCGAAACAGGTCACCTTGCGCGACCAGGTGCTGGTCACTTTCTACTCGGCCCCCGGCGACAGCGGCTCCGGCGTGCTCGACATGAACAATAATGTAGTTGGACTGCATGTCGGCGGCTCGGACGTCGTCGGCTTCTTCTGCAAGATCCAGAATGTTCTGGATATCCTTGGGCTGGAAGTCGTCACCCAGGGCAAAACCGGAACCCCATCGGCCAGCCAGTGAACGGGAGGCGACATGGCCAGCGAGAATGAAGCACGACAGCTCCTGCCCGGGGTTGAGGCCAGCCTGACCGCATTGCCGAACGTGGTCGGCATCGGGGTCGTGCTGGCCGACGAGTCGACTCACGAGGCGGCGATTGCCGTTTATGTGCGACGCAAACTCCCGCTCGAGGTGCTGCAGGCTGGCCAGGTCGTGCCGGAAACGGTCGAAAGCACGGTCAACGGTGTCGTCGTGCGGGTCCCGACCCGGGTCATCGAAGTCGGTGACTTCAAGCTTTGAGCCCGGCACGGCTGGCCAGCCACGCGCGCAGCCGTGCCAGGAACACCGGGTCCACCGGCCTTGGCAGCTGATACTCCTCAAGGCTGGATTGCCCGGCACTGCGCTTGAACAGGTGATCCAGATCGGGAAAGAACAGATAGCGGCAATCGCGCCCGGCATCGCGTGCGGCCGCCAGCAGCGGCCCGGCATCGCGCGTCGGGGAGATCTGGAAATCGGCGCCGCCCTGGCACAGCAGTATCGGACAATTCACCCGGCGAATCAGCCCGGTGGCTGGATAGTCGAGGAAGGCCTTGTACCAGGTCGGGGTCCGGAAGGCGGCCAGCAGATGATGCGGCACCTGCTCCCCGTCCCAGGCCTGGCCGGAGCGGACCAGTTGCGCCAGCGTGTGCGCATCCGCCTGCTGGGCTTCGATCTGTTGCGGGCTCAGGCCGAGTTTGCGGCCCTGGACCAGAATCTGGTCGGCCAGTATCTGGTCCAGATCACGCCCCATTGCTGCCATCAGCACCACGCCCTGCACTCCCGGTCCGGCAGCGGGTTCGCCTGCCAGTGCCAGAGCGATTGTCGCCCCCTGGCTGTGCCCGATCAGGAACAGCGGCTGACCGGCCGCTTCCGGACGGGCGACCAGCCAGGCCAGGCAGGCCCGGGCATCGGCAATGTCGGAGGCCAGGCCCCGGTCCAGCGCATCGGCTCCGAGCCGGGTGCTGCCGGCGCCGCGGGTGTCGAACCGCAGGCCGAGAAAGCCATGTTCGGCCAGATCGTCCATGATTTCATGGCTGCCGATGTCGATATCGCCGGCGATGCCATGCCGGTCATGGGTGCCGGAGCCGCCGATAAACAGCACGGCAGGGAACGGACCGGGTCCGGCCGGAATGGACAGGCTGCCGCCAATCGGCGTCACCGGCCCGTCGATTTCCACGTCCTCCAGCCGAAAGCCGGCACCGGAGGGCATCCGGTAGACCGGGGGCGGCCGGTCCGACCGGGGGAAATCCTGCCAGTCCGGCATCGGCGGGGCATCGCGGCACAGCGTGGCCTCGACCCCGGCATCCGGAACGCGCGCGACCTGCATCACGCCCGCGGCATCCAGCAGCACCTCGCTGCGGTGTGACGTGCAATGCCAGCGACCGGCAGCGGTTTCCGCATCGCCGGAGGGCCAGGTTTCGTAGGGAACCGTCACCAGCGACGGCACAAGAAACACTTTCAGTTTCAGATTCAGGTCAGCCGCAGCGGCGTTTTCGCCGGCCAGCGACGCATAGATCAGCGCCATTGTCGCCGGGAAGGTACTGTCGACCAGGAAGCGGGCCCCGGCCCGGTCCACCTGCTGGGTCGATCCGTCCGGCAGCAGGATCGCCACCTGTTCGGCCCCGAAATCCAGCTGCTGGACAAGATTGCCCTGGTTGCGCTGGCAGTAACGAACCGGATCGAGCGCAGCCGTGCACAGCAATTCGCCATCCGAGCAGATCCTGCCGCTTCCCCATCCCGCCACCCGCTGGTCAATCACGGCCCGGAATGTCAGCCGGTGCAGACCGCCGTCCTCGTCGTCATGGCAAGTCCATTGCTGGATGAACACCTGCCCGGCCAGCGTCACCTGATAAAACAGCGTGGACTGCTGGCCAAACAGGCGGTCAACCCAGGGCGGGGTCATGCCGCCCCGCTCCTCAGGGTGCCCAGACAGCCATCGGGGTCATTCGGCGCGATCAGCAGGGCGTACCCGGCGGTGGTCGGAATGTACAGCGCCTGATGACTCCGGCCGAGAAACACCAGTGCTTTTTCCTTGTTTCCCAGCCGGAACCAGCCGGCCCGGTAGCCGGGCAGCCCGACGCCGAACAGACGCCATGCCGGCTGCAGGGCCGGGGTGGTGCGCAGGTCGACAATGCGGGCTTCGCTCAGGCGAAGCGCCGCGGCGGGAATCGTGCGCCCGAACAGGGTGCCGCGAATGCGCAGCCCGCCGCCCGACGCTTCAAATGCCGGGGCCTGGACGACGCACACCAGCAGGACGGCCAACACCAGCAGCAGGGAAACCAGAACCCACACGATTCCCCGAAACTCGTACTGTGCCATTTCGTAGATCTGCATCCGGTCTCTCCCCTGGAACGCTCACCTTGTCAGGCCCGGGCCGGACGCCAGTGCAGGCTCCTCGTTTACCTTAGTGCCCGGGCGCGTGATACGCAACGTCATTGTCATAAAACACTGCCTGCCGGGAACCTGCCCCGGGTTCCCGGCGCAGGACCAGGCGTCAGATCCCGCGCATCCGCGTGCGCAGGAAGGTCAGGTACTTCGGGTCCTCGGTGTCGAAAATTTCCGGCCCGTCTCCCATATAGGCCCGCGCCAGTTCGTCGGCGGCCTTGTCCAGATTGCCGCGTTCGAACTGGATCTCCCCGAGCCGGAGATGGATGAACGGCGTGCCCAGCGCATCGGGACAGCGCATCGCCCGGGCCAGAAAGTCGTAGGACTGGTCATACTGCCCAAGCAGGAAATGGCTGTCACCGAGGGCAATCAGCAGCCACAGGGTGGCATCCCAGCGCTCGATCGGCGGCGGCAGCAGCGCCAGCGCCTCGCCATAGGCGTCGAGGGCGGCCGGCAGATTGTCGTCCTCCTCGATCAGACGATTGCCTTCTTCGCTGAGCGCAAGCACTTTTGCATACAGCGCGTCGTCGAGCTCTTCATTCGGTTTGCCCATGCGGTCCGGCCCCTGTCCTGATCAAAAAATTGCGTTCTGTCGAGTCTATCATCGCCCTAAGGCCATTTGCCGACATGCCCCCTCGGCTTTCGGTACTGGATGCCGAGCCTGGCGCCATTGGAACTGTTCAGCGGTCCCCATTCCAGCTCGTAGTTGCTCGAATCGAGCATGAAGGTACGCACGGTCTTCGACTTGGCACCGGTCTTGTAGCCGACCCGGTTCCACCAGGCGACGGCATCGGTGATATGACCCATGTGGATCTGCCGGTCCATCTTCTTCCAGACCCGGGGCCCACCAAGCGTGACGGCCACCGCCACTTCGCGGACACCGTTTTTCATGCGGACCAGGCCCTGACGTTCCATGCGCGCGATGACTTCCCTGCCGGTGCGGCTCCCCTTGCCCGGCGTGCTGCCCACGGCCCGGCTGCGCGCCGAGCAGCTCTTGCTGTTGTGCACCAGCGCCTGGGCTTCGCCGTCCCCGGCAAAGTAGTTGTGGGCCGAGGCCACTTCGAAATTGTAGACCCGGGCGGAAAGCGGGCTGGCCCGGACCGCCTCGACTTCAAGCTCGCTGCCATCCGGCTGGAGCAGGTGATCTTCCGGCTGGAGCTGATGGGCCTTGACCCAGCCGCGATCGCGGGTCCAGTACGGGTGTTCGCGGGTGGTGGCCAGCGTCGCGCCGCCGCGAATCAGCAGGTCCAGCATGTCGCTGGCATCGCGCTGGTGCGTGGCCAGTACCGGCCGGCTGACGACCTTGTCGCCGGCTTCCAGCGCCAGCACCCGTTCGCCCACGCGCAGGGTCTCGATATTGCGCAGACCGTCCGGCGTCGAGATCCGGGTGCCGGCCGGGAAGCTGAAGCAGCCCGACTCCAGCGCACCCAGCATGTCCTGCCCATCCGAGGCACTGAGCAGGCGGGGGTTCTCGCTGCTGCTGGTCGCGCTGCGCAGGCTGCGGCTTTCCAGCGAGCCCACCCGGCCAGCGACATCGTCACCCTGGCGCGTGACCCGGCCCAGACTGCTGCCGGCCTCGCCGGCCACGCTGTCCAGCACGCCGGCTTCACCGCGCGCAATCATGCGGCTGCCGCTGCGCGCCAGGCTGCCGATCGCCGCACCGGCACCGGCGCTGATGCCACTGAACAGGCCACCGGTCAGCGTGGACTCGGCGATCTCCAGCGGGCTGCCGCCGCCCATGGCGGAGAAGGCCGCGCCTTCCACCGCCCCCACCGCGATTTCACCGACGATACCGACCGCCACGCCGGCCTCGGCCGCCACGCCGCCGATGGCCCCGCCGGCAGCACCGATGGCGCCACCGGCGAACAGGCCGGCATAGGTCTTGCCCTTGCGCCAGTCCCAGTACGCCGGATTCATCTCGTGATTGACCGCCGCCGCACCCGAGTAGGCGCCGGCGGTGGCGCTGATGGCGACCACCGAGGCAAAGACCAGGGCGGAGACGATTTCCTCGCCATCCGGATCGACCAGCGACAGCGGATCGTTGCCCACATAGCTGTACGGATTGGAGAACTGGCTCAGCGGATCCGGCTGCAGGAAGCGGCCCAGGGTCGGGTGCTGGTAACGGGCGCCGAAATAATTCAGCCCGACCGGCTGGTCCAGTTCCATGCCGCTGAACTTGGGCCGGAAATCGTCCTTCCCTTCACTGCGCGCCGTGTCGATGGCGCCGAACGGCTGGTAGGCCAGCGTGGCGCTCTCCTGCGCCTGCTCGTCGGTCACGACGGCCGAACTGCCGAGGGTGTCGGTGTGGAAATACCGCTCACCGGGCTGCGGCAGGCCGTCGCCGGACAGGGGCTGGCCGGCTGCCGGCCGGACCGGCCGGCTGTCACCGTCGTCGCTGCGGGTAAAGGCGGCGATGCGTCCCTGCGGGCCGGCGATATAGCGGGTGTAGCGGGTCTGGCCATTATGGATGGCGACATCGAAGTCGCCGGACACGTACAGCGATACCGCGCCGGACGCGTCGCTGCGCTTGAGCCGGTTGCCGGCAAAGTCGTACAGGTACGCGGTCTGCACCTGACCGTTCAGGTCGGCCGCACGCAGATTGCCATCGCCGCTGTAGTGATAGCGCCAGTCCTCGCCGGGCCAGTGCAGCCGGGTGACGTTGCCGGCGCCATCATGGGCGACCTGCAGGCCGTTATTGGCCCCCCGCAGCCGGTTGCTGCCCTCGACATAGTCGTAGGTCACCCCGTCCTTGTGCAGGATGTTGCCGGCCGGGTCGTAGTCGAAATCCTGCAGCCCGTAGGGGCCGTTGGCCTGGGCGAGCCAGCCCATGCCGTCGTAGCGGAAGCGGTACTGTTCCGGCTTGCGGGCACCGCGCTGGACGGTGGTGCCGACCAGCTGGCCCATGCGGCTCCAGTCATAACTGGCGTCGTAACGGGCGCCGCTGCCGGCAGACGCTGTCAGGCCGCGCGGGCGGCCCATGGCCTCCTGGTACGAGTAGTAGTCGAAACGGGTGCGGACCCCGTTGCCGTAGACCACATCGCTGACCTGGTTCTGCGCGGTATAGGACCGGTAGTCGGCGACAGTGCGCGGTGTGGCGTCGGCGCGGTCGCGGAAGGTCAGCGTCGTCGGGTTGCCCACCGCATCGTAGGCGGTGTCCAGGATTGCGTTGTCCGGATAGATCAGTCGGGTACGGGCACCGTCGGGCGCGTACTCCGAGGTCTGGGTATAGACCCGGCCATCGATGGCCAGCGTTTCCGTGCGCACCCGGCCATAGCGGTCATATCCCATCGACTGGGTCGCGTCGGCACCGGTGACCCGGGTCAGTACCCCCAGGCCGTTGGCGGCTGCATCGTCATAGCCATAGTCGTAACGCTGCCCGGGCTCGCCGTCCCGGCTGGTCGACTGCCGGCGCACGCGGCCCAGCGCATCGTATTCATAGCGAATGACGGTCTGGTCCGGCGCCTCGACACGCGCCAGCAGGCCCTTTGCATCGTAGCGGAAGTACTTTTCGCCGGTATCCGCGCTCTGCGACCAGACAATGCGGCCCAGCGAGTCGTAGCGGAAACGGATCAGGTCCCCGCGCGGGCCCAGTGTTTCACGGGTCTGCACCAGCGGATCGTACTGGTAGCTGACCACGGCACCATTGCTGGCCGTGGTGCGCAGAAGCGCATCGCGCACCGAACTCTCGCGCAGCGTGCTGCGCTCGTCAGCCGTGCCGGCCGCCAGCGTGGTACGGACCTTCAGTTCTCCCTGCAGGTAGTCGACGGTCTGCACCGTGCCGTCCGGCTGGGTCATCCGGGTCGGCCGGTCGCGGTTGTCGTACAGGTAGCTCACCCACGCTGCCGGCTCCTGCACGAAGCGCGGGAAGCTGCTGCGGCCGAGGCGGCCGGCCGCGTCGTAAACCTGCTCGGTCAGAACGTCCGCACCGCCTGCCGGGCCGCTGCGCACCGTGCGCAGCGGTCGGGACAACCCGTCCACGTACAGTCGGGAGTATGGCCAGCGGGCGGTGTCCTCCTGCGCCCAGTCGCTGCGCTCGCGCGTTTCGACAAAGTACCCGGCGGCATCCTGCCCGTAGTGATAGGTTTTCAGCAGCGTCGTGGCGGCGCCGCTGTCCGCGCCGGGGCGCGGGCCGAACTCGCGCACCCTGTGCCCCAGGCCGTCAAATTCGCTGCGCTGCTCATTGCCGTTGGCATCCACCTCAAGGGTGCGGTTGCCAAACCCGTTCTGGTAGGCACTGCGGGTCTTGAGCCGCACGCCGTTGTCCAGCGCCGGAGAGGTGACGCTGACCACATAGGTCTTGCCCGGATCGACCTCAAGCCTGGTGGTCTGGCCGGCCCAGTCGGTCATGGACACCATATTGCCGAAGCCGTCGAAACCCTTGGTCTGGGTCAGCCAGGTCTTGTTCTGGTCATCCCAGGCACCAAGCGTCAGCGGATTCATCGCCGCGTCGTAGCCGGTCCGCTCCCAGCGCAGATCGACCGACTCATCCCAGCGGCGCTGCGGGTCCTGCAGGAAGGCGTTGCACGCGGCTTCGCTCCGGGTGGAACGATGGCTGTCGATATAGCCCAGCCGCCATTGCACCGGGTCGTTGCGATAGTGCCAGCAGTCGAACAGATCGTCGGCCGGCGAGGCGGCATCCCCGAGATCCTGGGTCAGAAGCGGATTGCCGTATTCGTCATAGCGGTAGCGCTTTTCGGATACGTAGTCGGCCTTGCCCGCGGTAAAGGTGGACGAACGCTCGCTGGCGCGAAGCGTTGCATAGACCCCGGGATACGGGTTGAGCACCTGCGGCACGAAATTGCCGCGCGACAGCAGGGCACCGTCCGCCGCATATTCCCCGACCTCTTCCATGAACCCCGTCAGCGGGTATTGCTGGAGATAGCGGGTCAGCGAATAGCGGCCGTCAAACAGCCGGGTACGGCGTACTTCCTGGAAGCCCAGCCAGCGACGCAGCTCGACCTGGGTCCGTGCGCCCTTGTATTGCAAGGCGTTCGGATAGTCGTTCCCGCGGCCGTCGAACGGGGTGTAACGGTCCACCAGGTACAGCGGCGTGCGGATATCCAGCGTCGGATAGGCCACCTTGTCGCCATCGCGGTAGACCGCATCATCGGTCATCGGCCGATAGCTGAAACGGGCCCCGCCCCCCAGTCCGTTGGTGACCGTGGACAGCAGGTCCGGTGCGCCGGCGCTGTGGACCAGCACCGACTGCCCACCCTTGCTGTCGGCACAGATCAGATCGGCCAGCGCATCACCGTTGAAATCGCTGTTGCCGGCGCGGACCGTGCCGCCCTGGCACCAGTTGGCGCGAATCAGGCCATCGGCGCTGTTGTTGCCGGGCACCAGTTGCGTGCCGGTGGACACCATCAGCGACTGGCGGCCGTTCTTTTCGTGGCAGAACGCATCGGCCAGACCGTCACCGTTGAAATCGCCCCAGCTGAGCCGGCTGTCACTGCCGGTGCACCAGCCGGCCCGGACCAGGCCATTGGCATCGTCGTTCGGGCCGGCCAGTCCCTTTCCGGTCGACAGCAGCACCTGTATCGAGCCATTGGCCTGACGGCAGCTCAGATCGGCCAGGCCATCACCGTTGAAATCCGCGCTGCCGATCTGGTCGTCGGGCCCGGCGCACCAGTTGTTGCGCAGCACGCCGCGCGCATCCTGATTCGGCGACACCAGTTGCGTGCCGGTGGACACCAGCACCGACTGCCGGCCATGGTCGTGGCAGAACAGATCGCTCTGACCATCGCCATTGAAGTCGCCCCACGACGTCGTCGCGCCCTTGGCCGAACAGAACTGGCTGGCTACCTGGCCGAGCGGCGAGTTGTTCGGCGAGCGAACATCGCTGCCGGTCGAAACCAGTACCCGATGGTCGCCATCCTCGCAGTCGCAGGCCAGATCGCCCCGCCCGTCGCCGTCGAAATTGACAAAGCGCGGGCGGCACTGGCGGCTCGCCTCGCACCATTGCGGCGGCGTGCTCAGCAGGCCGCCGGAACGGCCATTGACGCTGATCACGTCGCTGCCGGTCGATGCCATGACCTTGAATGTCGAGTCGCCGCTGGCGCACACCACATCGGTCTTGCGATCGCCATTGAAGTCGGTCCAGCCCAGTGTCCGGTCTTTGCCGGCACACCAGTCCTTCGTCAGGTTCAGTTGTCCTCTGGCGCGGTTGTTGGCCGGGCGGGCCTGGGTACCGGTCGACACCAGCACCCAGGCCTCGCCTTCGCGGGTACACAGCAGATCGGGCCGGCCGTCGCCATTGAAGTCGGCGTCGTCCACCACGGCCGATTCCCCGCTGCACCAGTCGCTGGCCAGCAGCCCGCCGGCGCTGCCGTTCGGCGAACGCACGTCCGGCGTGGCGGCTTGCCAGGTGAAGCGCGTCGGCGCGAGGCAGTCGCCGCTCCCGCCGCCCGGACACACGGTCACGCTGTCGAGCAGGCTGCGACGGGTCGTCGCACTGACCGCATAGCCGAGCCGGTAATCCAGCACGGCGGCGCCGTCGGCCGAGGTACGAATGCGCGTCAGGCGCTTGTCCATCAGGAAGCGTTGCCCGCCGATATAGCGCGGCATGCGATCGGGGCGGGGCTCGTAGTCGAAGCTGACTGCCCGGCTGCCGCCGGTCATGCCCTGCGCCGGGTTTTCGGTGTAGCGGATCTGCGCCGGCAGGTTCTGCAGGCCATCGCTGGCCGTACTGTAGTGGACGGTGACGGCATTGCCGTTCAGATCGGCAGAGCGGGCGATCTGCCAGCTGACGATCTCGCTGGCACCGGGCACACCGGGGCGGGAGTCGGCGGTGGTCCCGAACGCCAGCGCCCAGCCGGCCTTGTTCCAGGCCTGGAACGAGCAGGGACCGCTGCCGCAAACGCCCCTGGCGACCACGCGCGTCCACGACTCGCTTTCCGTCCGGTATTCGGAGCCGTCCTGACCATAGCGGCCCTTGACGGCAATCAGCCGGGCGCCGTCCAGACAGAACCGGTCCCGGTCGTTGAAATTCACGCTCCCGACATAGCCGTCCAGCGGCGTCGTGGCCGGACAGCGGGTAATGATGGACAGCCCGGTCAGGCTCATGCCCAGCCCGGCTATGCCCTCCCCCTGCTGGCTGTTGTACTGCAGCGACAGCAGCGGTTCCACGCCGACGATGCCCGGCGGCACCTGGATCGGCAGCTCATAGGTACTGGCACCGAGCGCACTGACCTCGGTATTGGCACGCAGTGCCCCGGTCTGGCCGGCGTCGGGGCCAGCCTGTGCCGGCAGCCCGGCCAGCAGCAGGAGCAGCATCCCGACAGTCCGGCGCCCGGCACGGGCAAATCTCGACAACAGTGACGACGGAATCAGGCGCATGGAGCGGGCTTTCGGCAAATCTTGCGGGGAACGGGGGTGACAACGGGACAGCGGGTGCATGAACCCCGCCCGCGAGTGTCGATCCCCGTCTTCAACAGCAGTCTGCCGGGAGCAGGTATCAGCGGCTTCCGGCAGGCGAATCACGGTGTCAGTTCACCGGCTCATCGTTGACAAGCACCTGTCCTTTCAGACCATCGGTGCCATTGATGCCGATATCGGATCCCACCGAACCGATGCCGCCCGGCGCGCCTTGCGCCCCGCCGTGGCTGCCGCCTGCGCCGCCGTTGCCGCCCGCACCGCCGGCTCCCGGTGTGCCCTTGTTCCCGCCCACACCGACGCCATTGGTGACAATCAGCATGCTGCTGCTGGAATCCGGCACATACTTGATGCTGAGGAAGCCGCCGTTCCCGGCATTCTTGCCGCTGCCCGAGGCACCACCGTCACCGCCCTTGCCGCCGGGACCGCCATTGGCACCATCCGGCTGGAATGCGCCGCACGTCGTGCCATCACCGCCCTTGCCCCCGTTGCCCCCCTGCTGCCCGGCCGCACCATGCCCCCCGCTGCCGCCATTGCCGCCGCGTGCGCTGACCGTCAGCGTACCGACCAGCTTGCCGATGCTGACATAGACCGTCGGGCCGTTTCTGCCCGCCGTACCGTCGAAACCGCTGGCACCGTTCAGGCCGGGTTTCCCGTCGCCGCCAACCGCCGCATTGTGCGCCACCGATCCTCCGCAGCAGTCGCAGGCAGCCCCGCTGCTGTCCTGACCGTTGCTGGCCTGCGGCTGGGTCGGCGGTGTCGCCCCGTTGTCGCCGTCGACACCGTGCACGGTCAGGTCATGCGTCGCCGGCGAGTCACCACCGGGAATCTTGATCAGGGTGTCGCAGACAAAATGGCAGTCCACCGAGATATCGATGAAACCGCCCTCCTTGATGGTGACGGTGCGGAAGTTGGTCAGGGAGGAATTCTTAGTGATTCTCAGCGGGTTGGTTGCCGTCACCTCCCGGTCCGTGGACTGGTACACATGGAGGGGCATGAAGGGGAAGCGCTGCTCGGCGGCAGCAAGCGCGTCGGCACTCAGCGCCTTGCGGCCGAAGATATGGTTCACCACCGCCTGGCGGGCCATGCCCGGTTCGACGGCGAGCATCTTTTCCGCCGTCAGCGGGCTTTCCGCCAGCTCGGGCTGCCGGGGAATGGCGGCCAGCTCGCGCATGCGCTCGATGCCGCGAACCGGAACCAGGATGGGGGCATGGCCCGTATGGGCATGCGGGTCCAGGCCCAGTTGCAGAGACCGCTGCGTGTATCGATCCGGACTGTTCGGCATTGCTTCGCTCCTGATGTGGCCTGTCACGATGACGGGCGCATTGAAATGACCTAGTGGTTATACATCAGGCAACACAGCCGTATTTCATGGTTAATCTTAAAAGATTAACTATTAGTCATTAAAAAACGGACTAATCAACTTCTAGTTTTTACGCATTTTTTCAGTAGATTGACGATTTTTGCACCCGATAACGCCCTGAATGGCGAAATAACTTGTCATGTCAGAAATGTGTTTTGATTATACAAACAAGTATAATGAAAAGCGTATCCTGGCTGCCCAGGCCACCGGCACAGCCGGGGCGGGGCGGACGAAGCGGCAATCCGGCGCAGTTGGCATGGCCGGATATCACTCACTATGATTCCATGACCGTGGGGTGGCTGCGCCAGGCTTCAAGGACCGGGCTCACAGTGGCATCAACAGTCGTCCGGTGTGCGTAACGCAGTTCCTTTCCAGGTGCGCCACATGACCCAAGACGCAAAAGCCGGACTGATGCAATGCTATCGGCAGATCGCATGGTGCCCCGCTGCCGGACACGACAACGACTGGCTGAAAGCGGTATTCAGGCAATATGGCGCCGGCAATGGCCGGATACTGGACCCGTTCTGCGGCTCGACCGGTCTGCCCCTTTGCGCCGCCATCCACGGCCTTGAAATCATCGCCGTGGATTCCGATCCGCTGGCGCGCATTTTCATTGAAGCCATCAGGGCCAATTACCGCTATTTCAAAGCGCTGGCCGTGTATCCGGCCGCAATCCCGGACCACGAGGCCCGTCAGGCGATCGTGCAGATCCAGCAGTCCGGCCAGTTCGATCACCACCCGGCGTCGGTTCTCGCCCTGCTGCACTGCGTCAGCCATATTGACCATTGCGCCTTCCCGGCCGACACCGGCGACCTGACAGACCGGTACGCGGCGATCAGGGCCGATGCGGAGGAATTTTTCTTCCAGCTCGAACCTTACCAGCTGGTCATCAGCAAGAATCTCGGCTATCAGGCCGTGGCGGTCGGTGCCCTTGCCATCCGCAACCAGGTGGACCTGTGCCTGTTCGATCCCCCCGGTTTCAGGGCGGAAGCGCCAGGCCGGGCATGGCAGACGGTGCGGGCTTTTCTCGGCCTCGCCCAGCCGTCTGCCGATCATGGCGAGGGCACTGGCGAAGAGGCGCTGCTCCCGCTGCTGGCGGCCTGCCACGACGCGCTGAAGGCGGGCGGCCACATGCTGTTTCCCCTCCCGGCCGATCACCACGCGCAGCAGGAAACGCTGCTTGCAGCCCTCCGCCGCCTCGGACTGGATGCCCGCGGCGAAGAACTGCAGGGCAGGCCTTTTCTGGCCCTGCAGAAGCCGGACCAGGCGAATGCGGCCTGAGCCCCGGCGCGAGAGCCCCTGCCCTAGCGGCGCCCGCGCTCGTACCAGGGCCGGGATGCATTGACGATGCGAACCACCACCAGCATCACCGGTACTTCGATCAGCACGCCGACCACAGTCGCCAGCGCAGCACCGGAGTGAAAACCGAACAGGCTGATGGCGGCCGCCACGGCCAGCTCGAAGAAGTTCGACGCACCGATCAGTGCCGACGGGCAGGCGATCGTGTGCCGCTCACCCACCATCCGGTTCAGCCAGTAGGCCAGCGCCGAATTGAAGAACACCTGGATCAGGATCGGTACTGCCAGCAAGGCGATGACCAGCGGCTGGCGGAGAATGGCCTCGCCCTGAAACGCGAACAGCAACACCAGCGTCAGCAGCAGTGCGGCCATCGACCACGGGCCGATCATTGCCATTGCCCGGTCGAAAGCCGCCTGTCCGCGGGCCAGCAGCGACCGGCGCCACAGCTGGGCCAGGATGACCGGCACCACGATATACAGTACGACGGACGTGAGCAGCGTGGCCCACGGCACCGTGATCGCCGAGATACCGAGCAGGAAAGCCACCAGCGGCGCAAACGCCACGATCATGATGCCGTCGTTGAGCGCGACCTGCGACAGCGTGAACAGCGGGTCGCCACCGGTCAGCCGGCTCCAGACAAAGACCATGGCCGTGCATGGTGCGGCGGCAAGCAGGATCAGACCGGCGACATAGCTGTCGATCTGGTCGGCGGGCAGCATCGGCGCGAACAGCTGGCGGATGAACAGCCAGCCCAGAAATGCCATCGTGAACGGCTTGACCAGCCAGTTCACGAACAGGGTGACACCAATGCCGCGGACATGCTGCCGCACCTCGTGCAGTGCGGAGAAGTCGACCTTGACCAGCATAGGGATGATCATCACCCAGATCAGCAGGCCAACCGGCAGGTTGACCCTGGCGACCTCCATCCGGCCGATGGCCTGGAACACATCGGGCAGCCACTGCCCGACCGCCACTCCGGCCACGATGCACAACCCGACCCACAGCGTCAGATAGCGCTCGAACACGCTCATCGGCGTTCCCGCCTCGTGCCGGGCGATCGTTTCGCATTGAACGGACATGACTGCGATTTCCTTTCGTGAAGCAGGCACGGCGGCGGCGCGAAGCCTGCCGCCGCGTCCCGGTCAGTCACCCAGCGCGGCCAGCCGCTGCAGGCCGACCGGCTCGTCGGCCTGCAGCGGCACGACGGCATAGCGTGATGCATGCCGGGAGGCCACCGCGTCGATACAGACCCGTTCATTGTGCGCACGCTGCCGCAGCAGCGGCGAACGGGGCGAGGCGCAAGCCAGGCTGTTGTTGATGATCCAGGCCCACGGCTCGATGCCCGCGCGGCGCAGGTCCGCCTGCAGGCTGGCGGCTTCGAGCACCGGCGTGGTTTCCGCCAGCGTGGTGATGATGACCCGGGTTTGCGCGGGATCCTGCAGCTGCATCATCGGTGTCGTGAAGTGCAGCTTGCTGTCCCCCATCTGCCGCACCATGTCACGGTGATAGGCTCCAGTGGCATCGAGCAGCAACAGCGTATGGCCGGTGGGGGCCGTATCCATGACTACAAAGCGCTTGCCGGCCTCGCGGATAATGCGGGAGAACGCCTGGAACACGGCGATCTCTTCCGTGCATGGCGAACGCAGGTCCTCTTCCAGCAGGGCCCGGCCCGCGTCATCCAGCAGCCGGCCCCGGGTCTCCAGCACATGCCGGCGATAGCGTGCAGTCTCCGCCTGCGGATCGATCCGGCTGACCGTCAGGTGCGCCAGCTCGCCCGCCAGCGTATCGGTCAGATGGGCGGCAGGGTCCGAAGTGGACAGGTGCACATCCCGTCCCCGCCTTGCCAGTGCCACGGCAATGGCGGCAGCCATCGTGGTCTTGCCGACCCCACCCTTGCCCATCAGCATGATCAGGCCATGACCGGCGCCGGCCAGCGCATCGATCAGTGATGACAGCGGCGGCGCCCGCAGCGCGTCCAGCGCCGGCGGCTCGCTCCCGGCCGGCAGCAACGAAGGCGCCAGCAGCTGGCGCAATGCATCCAGCCCGACCAGATTGAACGCCTTCAGCGCCAGCCGGTCCACCGGCAGGGACTGCAGCGCCGCAGGCATCGCCTGCAGCGCGGCCTGCTCGCGACGGACAATGGCCATGGCCAGCGGGTCCGCTACCGCTTCGTCAGGGTCGAGGATGCCATTGATGACCAGGAACTGGCGGCTCAGGCCCAGTGCATCCAGTTCGTCGTGGGTGCGTGCCACTTCCTTCAGCGCCGCGGCCTGGGCGCGCGTCACCAGCACCAGCCGGGTCCGCTGCCGGTCGGCCAGCGCCGCTACGGCGTCCCGGTACCGGGCCCGCTGTTTTTCCAGCCCGGCCAGCGGCCCGAGACAGGATGCCCCGTCCGGGTTGTGCTCCAGGAAGCCGCTCCAGGCGCCAGGCAGTTGCAGCAGGCGGAGGGTGTGCCCGGTCGGCGCGGTATCAAACACGATATGGTCATAGCAGGATTGCAGGCGCGTGTCCGTCAGCAGCGAGGTGAACTCGTCGAATGCGGCGATTTCCGTGGTGCAGGCACCGGAAAGCTGCTCTTCAATGCCGGCGACAACCGCCTCGGGCAGGACACCCCGTACCGGGTCGACGATGCGGGCGCGATAGGCAGCCGCCGCCGCTTGCGGGTCGACATCGAGTGCCGACAGGCCGCCCACGCTGCGAATGGCCGTGACATGACTGCCGATCGCCTGACCGAACACCTGCCCGACATTGGAGGCCGGATCGGTGCTGACCAGCAGCACGCGGCGCCCGGCATCGGCCAGCCGGATCGCTGCGGCGCACGCCAGCGAGGTCTTGCCGACGCCCCCTTTGCCGGTAAAGAACAGGAACAGTGGCGGGTTGTCGAGAAAATGCATGAAATATGGCTCCCGGATCAAGGTTGGCATCCTGTTCAGCAGCAGGACCCGCAACAGCCGCTATCACTGACCGGCAGCAGGCTGACCCCGGCCCAGCGCGCCAGTTCGGCCCGACGCGGATAACGGCCGGCCAGCACTACTTCGCCATCCAGCAGGACCAGCGGCAGCGCTTCCTGGCCCGACCGCTCAAGGAATCCCTTCACCGTGGCGTTGTCAGCAAACGCCATTGGCTGCAGGGCCAGATTGAAGCGCTGAACCTCAACGCCAGACTGCTTGCCGAGCCAGTCCAGGTCGGCTGAAACCTGCACCAGGGTTTGATCGGCTTCGATCCCGCATACGCCGGTGCTGCAGCACATGGCTGGGTCATAGATGGCAATTTTCATGTTGATGCTCCAACAAATATGGAAATATCGGGAAAAACTCAGCGGCCCTGTTCGCCGATGCGTGCCAGCGCGGCGCCGAACGCTGCACGGTCATGCGCCATTGCGTCCAGCGGCAGAGCCAGCAGCGCTTCGATCCGGACCCGCAGCAGGCGATAGGCCGACTCGAACGCCGCATCGATCTCGTCATCGCTGCCGGTCGCCCCGGCCGGGTCCTCGACCCCCCAGTGCGCCCGCACGACCGGGCCCGGATAGACGGGACAGGCTTCACCCGCCGCGCCGGCACAGACGGTGATGACGACATCGGGCGCCAGCGGCAGGGCATCCTGCGACTTGCTGTACAGCCCTTCCTGCATGAGCCCCTTGCGCTGCAGCAGCGCCAGCGAACGCGGATGAACATGGCCGGCGGGCCGGCTGCCGGCGCTCATCGCCCGAAGGCCGGCCGGCGCCAGGGCATTGAACGTGGCCTCGGCCAGAATCGACCGGCATGAATTGCCGGTGCACAGAAACAGGATATTCATGATTCACTTCGCTTTGCAGGCAGGAGAAAGCGGTGGCAGCAGCGGTTCGATCTGCGGCACGGCAGCGCGCATGCCGGCGCAGGCACCGGGCTGACCGGCACAGCACTCGGCGGTCAGGTAAGCGATCAGGTCCAGCATGAGCGGAATATTGGCCCGGTAGCGCTGGAAGCGGCCTTCCTGCTCGACACTCAGCAGACCGGCCCACACCATGCCCTTCAGGTGGAACGACAGGCTGCTGGGCGGGATATCGAGCTCGCAGGCGATCTGCCCGGCGACCATGCCTTCCGTCCCCATGCGGACCAGCAGACGGTACACGTCCAGACGCACCCCGGAGGACAGGGATTCGAAGAGAGTGACAGCAGTTTGTTTTTCCATTCGTTGATATTACGACAACAGTCGAAATGATGGCAACAGAATCCGGCCTCGGCCGGACACGTCACAATCCGCCGGAAAAATAGCGACTGGGCGACGCGCCCAGCACGCGGCGGAATACCGTACTGAAAGCGCTCGGGCTGCTGTAGCCCAGCTCCATGGCGACCCGGGTTACCGGCTCGCCGTGACCGAGGCGGACGACGGCCGCCAGCAGGCAGGCCTGCTGGCGCCACTCCAGATAGCTGATGCCGGTGTAGTGGCGAAACAGCCGGGTGAAGGTGCGCCGGCTCATCCCTGCCCGTGCCGCCATGTCGTCGATGCCGACATCCAGCGAGGGCTGCGCCAGCAGGTCACGGCACACCCGCGCCAGCCGGGGTTCGGCCGGCAGCGGCGCATTCAGCGACAGGGCCGGCATGTCCGCGATCTCGTACAGCAGCAAGCCCATCAGGTGGCCATCGCGGCTGTCGTCCGCATAGCGTGCGGGAATACTGACGGCCTTGTGCAGCAGTTGCCGCAACAGCGGCGACACGTCGAACACCTGGCAGTGGACCGGCAACCCCAGCCGGCGGGCCGCACTGGCACGGACATAGGTATTGAGCAGGGTGACCGGCCCCTGCATCCGCATCGAGTGCGTCAGGCCGGAAGGGACCCAGATCGCCCGCTGCGGTGGCACCACCCAGCTGCCCGCCCCGGTATGCACGGAAATGACCCCGCGATCGGCATAGGCAAACTGACCGCGCCGATGGGCATGCGCCGGGAACAGCTCGCCATCCGGATAGTCGCGCGCCGTCACCACGACATGGCGCGGCGACAGCGGGTACGGATCGGCGGCAGGATTTTCCATGGCCCGAATCTACTCATCATTGACCCTTCATTGCAAGCGGGCCAAATCCGGGAACGGCATAGTGCCAGCCATGCCGATGCGACTCCCGCCCGGCACCATGCTTACGGAAAACCCTGCCATGCAGACAAGACACCTGTTCCTGGCCGTTCTGGTCACCGCAGTCTGGGGATTCAATTTCCCGATTACCAAACTTGGCCTGGCTGCCATCGACCCGCTGCTGCTGACCGCCATCCGCTTCACCCTCTCGGCCCTGCCGTGGGTATTTTTCATCCGGCGGCCGCAGGTCGGCCTGCACTGGCTGGCTGGCTACGGGCTGATCTTCGGCGTGGCCATGTGGGCACTGATCAATCTGGGTATCGAACTTGGCGTTCCGCCGGGCAGCGCCGCGCTGCTGATCCAGTTCAGCGCGTTCTTCACGCTGGGCTGGGGGGTCTTGCTGTTTCGCGAAAGCCTGAGTCTGCCGCAGGTCGCCGGCCTGCTGCTGGCAGTGGCCGGACTGCTCGGCATTCTCGTTTCCAGCCCGGCCGGTGACACCCGGCTCGGCCTGGCACTGGTGCTGGTCAGCGCCCTGGCCTGGAGCATCGGCAATGTGATCATCAAGCTGTCCCGGGTTCGCGAGGTGTTCGCCTTTGTGGTCTGGGCCAGCCTGTTCGCCCCGCTTCCGCTGTTTCTGCTGGGCTGGCTGACGCACGGTGCGGCACCCTATGTCCGGCTGGCCGCGCAGCTGGACCGGGCCGCGGTGTTTTCGCTGCTGTTCCAGGTCTACGCGGCCACGCATTTCTGCTACTGGGGCTGGAATCTGCTGCTGCGCGAATATCCGGTATCACGCGTCGCACCACTGTCACTGCTGATCCCGGTCTTCGGCATTGCCGGTTCCATGCTGATCGCCGGCCAGCACCCCGGCACCACGGGCTGGATCTCCATGGCGCTGGTCCTGTCCGCACTGGCGATCAGCCAGATGAAAGGGCGAATGCTGGTGGGACGCCGCGCCGTCGGCTGACTGCCTGCCAGTCATGGCGCTTGCCAGCATTCGTCATATTCGATACGCTTGTCATTATATTAATTTGTATAATGAAAGAACTGCCATGAACCGTTTCTCCCTGCTGGCCTGCTGTGCGCTGATCTGCCTGCCGGCCTGGGCAACCGATGCCCCGGCCGTCGCCACCCCGCAAGATGCCGCCAACCTGCTGCTGACCCGTCTTGGCACGGCGCTGAAACAGGAAATGAGCACGCGCGGTCCGGTGTCGGCCATCAGTGTGTGCCGCGATCTGGCACCGAAGCTGGCCGGTGAGATCTCGCGCGAAACCGGCTGGAAAGTCACCCGGGTCAGCCTCAAGCCGCGCAACCCGATGCTGGGCATGGCGGACGAATGGGAACAACGGCAACTGCTCGACTTTGACGCCCGGGCCAGGGCCGGCGTGGCGCCGGCCACGCTGCAGCAAACCGCCATCGTCGGCATGCCGACCGGCAAGGTACAGCGCTACCTGAAGGCGATTCCGGTCCAGACACTGTGCCTGAGCTGTCACGGCAGCCGCGAGCAGATCCCGGCCGATGTCAGCCAGGCGCTGGCACGCGACTACCCGCATGACAAGGCCACCGGTTATCTGGAAGGCATGATCCGCGGTGCGGTGTCAGTGACCCGTCCGCTCGACTGAGCGAACGCCACGCAAGGCGGCAGGCTTGTTTACACTATGACAGTGGAAACCAACGCCCCGACCTGCACCATGGACACCATGATCTCCCCCGGAGACGCCCTTCACCCGCAGTCCGAGTGGCTGTTCCAGCCGCCCCCCGCGCTGGCGGACTGCGTCTGCCACGGGCTGATCAAGAACCTTCCCGGCGGACCGTACCTGCTGCCGGCCGGCCTGCAGCCGATCTTCCTGCTGGTGCTGGACGGTGGCATCCGCTTTCTGCATGCGAACCGGCAGCAGCAGATGGCCCGGCTCAATCTGTGCGGCGGCACCCAGGGCCCCCGCCAGGCATGGGCCGCGCCCGGCACCCGCATCCTGACCCTGTCGGTGAAGCCGGGGCAGTTGCGGCGACTGATCGACATGCCGGCGGCGACCATCGTCGACAGCCGGAGCCCGCTGGACACCCTGCTGCGGGGTGAGGATCTCGGCGAGCTGGCACGCTGCGAAACCGCGCTGGCCGCGACCCGCGACCCGTCGCAGCAGGTCGCCGCGTTCTTTCGCCTGCTGTTCAGCCTGCGCCGGCGCCGGGCCGGACTCGATGCAGACCTGCACCTGCCGATTGATCTGCTCGCCACGGCCCCCGGCGAACTGGCCGACCGCTTCGGCATCAGCCAGCGCCAGTTCGAACGCCGTTTTCTTGCCAGCTATGGCCAGTCGCTGCGCAGCTTCCGCCAGCAACTGCGCTGCAGCCGGCTGATTGCCGCCTGCATCTGCGGACAACGCCGCATCGACTCCTGGGCCGGACTGGCGGCCGAAGCCGGCTATTTCGACCAGTCCCACCTGCACCACGACCTGCAGCGCTTTACCGGCCATACCCCCGGCCAGCTGGCGGCCGGCCTTGCCCGCGACGATCCGGCGTTCTGGCCGTACCGGATCGCCTCCACCCGGATGGGCCAGCTGTTTGGTCCATCGGGCTATTGAGCCGCTGTCGTTTCGCTACAAGACCGGCCTGCCGGCCGAAAGCAGAATGGGCGGGTCTTCACTGCCCGGAACCTGCCATGCTGGACCACATTCCGCTCACCTCCCTGCTGCACCACGACCTGCCGGCCGGCGCCTATCAGGACTGCTGCATTGAAGCCCTGCCGGCCACGGTCAATATCGAGCAGGCGCTGCTTGCCTTTTTCGGCAGTTCTCCCGCCTGGCTGCTCGCCCTGATGGCGCTGCGCAACCGGCTGGTCACCCCGCTCGGACTGAAAACCGCCCGCGCGGCGCCCGGCCCTGTCCCGACGCCGTTCCGGGTCGGCCAGCGCATCGGCATTTTCCGCATCCTGGCACTCGACGAGCAGGAAGTGGTGCTGGGGGAAAACGACAGTCATCTGGATTTCCGCACCTCGCTGCAACTGCTGCACGGGCCGGCCGGCCCGCAGCTGGCCATGTCCATCTGGGTGAAAACCCACAATGCCGTCGGCGTCTGCTACTTCGCACTGGTCAGGCCCTTCCACCGCCTGATTGTCCCGATCATGGCCCGGGCCACCGTGCGTCGGCTGTGCGGGATTGCCGGGTGACGAGCACGGACGGCCCGCCACCGGAGCGGGCCTGCGGCCTCTTCTCACTCAGTAGTCAATGCCATACGCCAGGCTGAACGTCCGTCCACGCCCCTGAAAGTCGACGACCTCCGGGGCCACCATCCGGTCATAAAAGAGCCGGGCACGCTGACTCCACAGCGTCGGATACTGGCGATCGAACAGGTTCTGCACGCCGAAGTTCAGCGTGCCTCGTGGCAGCTTGTAGCTGCCAAGCAGATCGGCCAGCGTGAACCCCTCCAGCGTCTGCCTCCCGGCATCGCGCAACGGGAAACTCCGCACGCCCTGCAGGCGCAGTTGCAGTGGCCCGTCCTGCCAGTGCACGTGCAGCGTGGTCTTGGACGGGCTGGCAGTGGTCACGGACTGTTTTTGCCAGCGGCCACCCTGCTGTTCCCGGGACTGAATACCGAGGGCCGTCCCGCCCACGGTCCAGTGGGCATTCAGCAGATAATCGAGACGCCCTTCCAGGCCATGATTCCGGGTGCCCTGATCCAGCACACGGATGGCCAGCGTCGATTTCTGGAATTCGATGCTCCGGTCGGACCAGGCATGGAAGGCGGCGATCTGGCCCGACAGCTTGCCGACGCGCCCTCGCCAGCCCGCTTCCAGCTGCCGGGTCTTGATGCCCGCAAGCGGCGAACCCGTCACACTGACGCCCCTCTTCAGTGCCCAGTGCCCGCGATGTCCGCCGGATAGCGCATAGTCGCCCTGCCCATAGTATTTGGCCGGGTCGGGCAGCTCGAAACCCTCCGCATAATTCACGTAGTACTGATTGGCGGCATTGAAGCGGTACACCACGCCGGCATTCGGCAAGGTGACCGCATAGTGGTTCCTCCCCCCGGGAATCGCATCAGACGACGTGCCGATGCGATTGGCCATCAGTACCTGCTGGCGGGTATCGACAAAGTCATCCACGCTGATCGCCATGCGTTGATGCCGCAGCCCTGCGCTCAGACCCCAGCTTTCAGCCGGTTGCCAGTCGGACTGGATAAACAGCGAGCGGCCTTCCACCCGGAACCCGGGGTAGCGCCCGACTTCAGCCATGCGCCGGAACACGAGCCCCCCCGACGCCATTCCCCGCCGTGCATCGAACAGCACCTGCCGCGCCCGGAACTTCTCGCGGTCAAGATCGATCCCGTAAGTGAACCTGGCCGCGCCAAGCGACTTGACCAGTGCCACCTTCAGCGCCCGGGTGCCGGTGCGCTGACGCGATGTACTGTAGTACGGCACGCGTGGCGGCCTCACCGTCATGCCGGTGATAACACCAGGAAACGGATAGAAATCCAGTTTTTCACTGCGCCACGACCCCTGCAGATACAAATCCTGTCCCCCTGGCACCTGTGGCAGCACATAGTCGAACATCGCCATCGCGCGCGTCGAGCGCGGCACCACGTCCGACTGGAAGCCATCCCGGACCGCCAGCCATTCCGTCCGCCCGCGCAATGCGCCCGCGAGATTCGGTCCGAGATAGAGCGCCTTGTCGCCGTGAAAACCTGAATCGTAGTACTGCGTCGTCAGCTTCAGCCGCTGCCCGGCGGGCAGCCTGAAGTCCAGGTTGCCGAGGATGTCGAGCTGGCGGTTGTACTGCAGATCAGTCTGGGTGATATCGGGCGTGACCTGACGGCCTGCCGCGTCATAAGCCGCGCCATTGTGACGATAGGCCACCCCAAGTCGACCGGTCACCCGGTCATTGCCGGCGGAGACCGACTGCCCGGCGCGCCAGTCATGATCGCTGCCGGTTTCAAAACCGGAGCGCAACCCGAGTTCGGTATTGAAGTGCAGCCCCTCGGAGCCCCGCCGGGTCACGATATTGACGACACCACCGGACGCCCCGCCACCGTAGAGGGCGGTCGCGCCCGACAGCACTTCGATGCGGTCGATCTGGTACGGATCGATCGAATCGAACTGCCTGCTGACCGCGCGAGAACTGTTCAGCGACACCCCGTCGATCATCACCTGCATCGAGCGTCCCCGCAGGTTCTGGCCATAGTTGCTGCGCCCTTGCGGGCCAACATCGAGGCTCGGAACCAACTGGCCCAGCAGCACCTTGAGCGGCACGCCGGCACGCGCCTGCAGGGCAATCTCGTCAGCATCCACCACCCAGGTGCTGCGGGGCAGCTCGCTGATCCGGGTCGGCACCCGGGCGCCGGTCACCACAACCGTGTCCAGGGCCGAACCGCCAGCCTGGACGCAAGGACTGCCCAGTGCCAGCAGCAATGCGGCAGAGACAGGGCATAAACGAACATAGTGGGAATAAATGGGCATGGCTGTATCCCTGTACGGATTGGAATTTCACAGCTTTCCCCTGCCCGGCGGCAAACGGCATGGGCACGGCATGCGGCAAGCAGACGGCGTCCTGGCATCAGCGAAGCGCCTCCCCCGGTACCCGTGCCATTAATGACGCCAGAACCACACCAAGCCCAAGGAAGGCAGCCAGCCAGAACGGTGCCGAAGGGGACAGACCAAGCGTCCAGCCTGCCAGCACAGCCCCCAGGGCAAGTCCGGTGGTGTGCACCGTAGCCACCATGCCAGCCATCCAAGCCTGACCCGATTTGCCTGCAGCCTGCAGGGCACGTGCCGTGCAGTCAGGTCCAAGCAGCGCAGCAGCCACGCCCAGAGCCACAACCCCTCCCATTGCAGTCAGTGTTGTCGTTGCCTGCGCCAGCAGCATGCCTGCCAGAACCAGCCCCACACTTCCGGCCCGCAGCAGGCTGCGCCCCGGTTTGCAGTAAGGAACCACCCCGATCTGCAGTGCAGCCACCACCAGCGTGCCAGCGCTCAGCATCCAGCCCAGCTGTGAGGATGCCGTCGCCGCATCGAGTTTCATGCAGAGCATCAGCCAGGGGCCCAGCGCGTACTGCATCAGGCCAAATGCGGTCACGATAACCAGAGTCAGTACCGGCCAGCCAAGCAGCGCCTGCAGGTGCCAGTCAGGCCAGCCGGCGCATCCCGATTCTGCATGGCAGGGTACCGCCAGCGGCAGCATCAGCAGAACCGGCCAGGCTGACAGCGCTACCAGCAAAAAGGGGCCCGACGGGCTTAACCACAGGCTCCCTGCCACCAGTGCCGGTCCCAACGACCGGCCCAGCGCCAGTGCAGCAGAAAACCGGGACAGCACAGCTCGCTGCTGCCGCTGGCATGCGCCTGCGAGCAGCCAAGCCTGGCAGGTCGGCACCAGCCCTGACACCGTCAGTCCGTAAAGGAACCGACCAGCCAGCAGTGTTTTGCCCTGCCCTTCCCAGTCACTACCCTGCCCGAGTTGCCAGAACAGCAGCATGTGACTGAGCCCGAACCCTGCCAGGGCCACTGCAACGATGCAGCGCGGTCCCAAACGGCGAGAGAGGAGGCCCCAGCACGGCGCCCCTGCCAGAAATGCCAGCGAGCCAGAAGCCAGAATCATGGTGATGAACTCAAGTGCCAGACCGGTTCGCTGCATCAGTAACGGCAAAGTGGTCAGCAATGCTGTCTGCCCAATCCCCATCACCATGCCAGCAGCAGCCAATATCAGTTGCGTCCATTCACGCCCCCCGCCAGCCTTCTGCCCAGGTGCGCACTTCCCCTGTTCCATGCTCTCCCCCAGTCAGATCGGCACAGCCACCGCCGGACATTCTTTGCAACATCACCCGGATTTGCAAACAGGAATCATTGTCATTTAGCTTGATGGTACGCACCGTACCTATTCCTGGAACCCCACCATGAACACCCGCCCAGTCCTCAGCGAGCGCGCCTCACTGTCTGCATTCATGAACGCACTGTGGCGTGAATGGTCTCCTGCAAAACGCCTGCCGGCCGAGAACAGCAACCTGTCCGGTCAGGACGGAACGCTCTGCCTGCCGCTGACCCGTCCAGAGGGAGTGCTGCAGGTGCCATTGCAATATTTCTCCCTGTCGGGCCGGCATCGTTTTGACGGCACTGTTCACTTTGTTCCGGCTGGCGGTCCCGCTTTCGCTATTGATTTTGCCCAGACGGTCTCCCTGCTCGCAGGTGAACCAGCGCTGGCACCGGACATTGATGACAGCACACGCCGGCGCTTCCTTCTCCGTGTGCTGGACAGCGCAGCCACACTGCTTGATGCAGACGCGGACCACCAGGCCCCAAGCTGGCCTGATGCAGGTTTCCTCGCCGCAGAGCAAGGGCTGGTTTATGGCCATGCAGTTCACCCAACCCCCAAGAGCCGGGACGAATTCACCCGTGAAGACCACATTCGCTACAGCCCGGATTTCGGTGGGCACACTCCTCTGGTCTGGTTTGCCGTGCAGGCCGGGGCGCTGTGGCAAGCAAGGCCCGGCTCATCCTTCCTTCCCGATGCACTGATCACCAGCGATCCGGGACTATCCACCATGATGACCCGCTACCCGCACAGCGAGGGCTGGCAATGGCTGCCGGTCCATCCCTGGCAGGCTGGCGTGCTGCGCCGGGCCCCTGCCTATCATCACTGGCGCAGCCGCGACGCCCTGATTGATCTGGGAGAAGCCGGTACAGACTGGTTTCCGACATCTTCCTTGCGAACCCTGTATTCGCCACATGCACCGGCCATGCTGAAATTTTCACTGTCAGTACGCATTACCAATTCCAGACGCGTGCTGCGGATGGATGAGGTCATGCGCGGCCAGCTGGTCCGCGATATCTTCTCGAGCAAGCAGGGGAAGGCATTGCGCCATCGCTGCCCGACGCTCGGCATCCTGCATGAGCATGGTGCACTGGCGCTGACAACGCTGGACGGTCATCCCCTGGCAGAAAGTTTTGTCATTTTCCGTGACAACCCATTTCCGCCCGACTGCACGTCCTACGTCATGGCCACCTTGTACCAGGAAGGGGCAAACGGTACGGCATCAATGGTCAGCCGCCTGATCGTTGACCTTGCCGCGCAAGAGCAGCGCCCCCTCACCCTACTTGCCATGGAATGGTTTGACTGCTTCCTTTCCGTTGCACTCAAACCGCTGTTGATTGCCCAGGCTGACTACGGTTTTCTATTCAGCGCTCACCAGCAGAACACCGTGCTGACACTGAAGTCAGGCTGGCCTGCCGGCATCTGGCTCCGTGATGGGCAGGGCGCCGCATTTCATCCGGAAACCATCGCTGAACTCACCGGACAGATTCCCGGGATCAGGAGCGCCAGCACACTGGCTTTCAATGAAACCATGGCCAATCATCTGCTGGGCTATTACCTGATCGTCAACAATGTACTGAGTTTGATTGCCACGCTGGGGGCCGATGGCCTGGTAGACGAAATGCGGCTTGCTGAACGTCTGCGACACTCTCTGCTGGCGCTGCGACGCACCTCTCCCAGATTTCCGCACTTCATCGACTACCTGCTCGACTCTCCCATGCTGATGAGCAAAGGCAACTTCATGCTCAGCCTCCGTGGTCTGGACGAAACGGCAAATCCGGAGGACTCGTTCCGTTCGTACGTGCCGCTGCGCAATCCAATTGCTGCCGCAGCGAACCCGGAGAGTCATCAATGAGCGCCTTCTCGCTGTGTCTGCCAGACCAGAGACTGGCAGCAAGCACGATTCAGGACAGCCTTGTTACGCTGCAGGTCGGCAGTGTGACAATGGCCACCCTGCAGTTAAGCCGACCCGCAGCCAACAGTATTCTGCTGACTGGCCCGCTGCATCCCGAAACGCCCCCGCTGGCCTTGATGCCGCTATTGGCCGAACTGTTTTGCCATCAGCCATCGTTGCGCGATGTCATGCTCGATACCGGCTGCACGGACGAGTTCGCCGTGACGCTGGTGAGGATGGGAATAATGGGGAGGCGCATTGCCACGGCAAATGGCTGGCGGCTTGGCTGCAGCCGGGCGGTATTCTGGCAACAGCCACAGTTGTGGCTCCCCACCCCAGGGGTGTCCGGAGTTGCCACTGAATACGTCATGAGCCATGGCAGGCGCCATCCACGTCGCGCACCACAGCCACAAGGTGTGGTCTACCAACGCTATCTGCCCCGACAGGGATGCACGTTCACGCTCCGGGTTGCCAATATCCGCCGGGATCTACCGCTATTCCATGCCTGGATGAATATGGATCGGGTACATCGCTTCTGGACACTGGCAGGAAAGCGTGAAGCACATGCAGCTTATCTGCAGGCACAGATCGACGACGCGGGTGTTCTTCCACTGATGGGCGAGTTCGATGGAGAGCCTTTTGCCTATTTTGAGGTCTACTGGGCAAAAGAGGACCGACTGGCCCCCTTCTATGCAGCGCAGGATTTTGACCGTGGTTGCCATCTATTAGTTGGCAATAGCCGTCATGCCAGCAAAGGAAAGACCATCGCCTGGATGCGAGCGGTCAGTCATTACGTGTTTCTGGACGACTCTCGCACGCAAAGGCTGGTGGGAGAGCCACATATCGATAATGTCCGGTTTATCTCTCATCTGCAGAATCAGGGATTTGCCAAGCTAAAGGAGTTTGACTTTCCTCATAAGCGCGCGGCGCTGCTGATGCTTGAGCGGGAAGTATTCTTCGAACAGCATGGTCCGTGGGGTGAGGAATGAGGGCCAGCCGGGGCAATGAGCTGGGCCTGCTCGGCCTGCACGATCCGGATCTCTGGCGGCAGGCCAATGTCAATCTGATTGAAAAGGCCTTGGCCGAACTGTGTTATGAGGGGCTAATCACCGCTAGCCAATCGGAAAACGGCAGTCGTTTTTCAGTGTCTGTTCCGACAGGGGGTTACTGCTGGCAAGGTCGCTTGAATCGCTGGCAGCACCCCGTGATCCATCCCGGCAGTGTCATCCATATTGCAGATGGCAGCCCGGCAACAGATGCAATGACTGTACTGCACCGCGTGCTGGAAGGACGGGTGAAAAACCCGGCGACACTGGCCAATTACCTGAGCGAAACACTCAACACACTGGCCGCAGATACCCAGATGCTGGCGGCCCGGCGCGGACTGTGCGCTCGCGACTGGCTGGCTTTGCCATCTCACCACTTGCACAGCCTGCTTGATGGGCACCCGAAAGCAATCCCGTCAAAAGGCCGTATTGGCTGGAGCTTTATCGACAATCAGCGCTATGCGCCCGAACATGCCCCTGCTTTTCGCCTGCACTGGCTCGCCGTTCATCACTCACTGGCTGAACCCGTATATGCACCAGGCTGGACTGCCAGTCGTCTGCTGGAGGCCAGTTGCAATGAGGCCGAGCATAACCGGTTGTCTGGGCTGCTCCCCTCTTCTGAATACTGGACGATGCCCGTCCATCCCTGGCAATGGGAGGCCATGATTACCCGGCAGTTTGCAGGGCCAATTGCCGCAGGTGCCATGTTTCCACTAGGCGAGGCAGGAGACTGCTATGTTCCCCAGCCGTCATTGCGCACGCTCAGCAATATCGATCGCCCGGCCCGACCAGACCTGAAGCTGTCGCTTAGCCTGCTCACGACCTCGGCATATCGAGGCCTGTCAGCTCGACATCTGTCCCACTCCCCCATGCAGTCAATCTGGCTGCAACAGCTGCTGACCAGCGATCCCCTGTTGGCAGATTGCAACACAACAGCACTGAAAGAAGCAGCTACTGCCTTCATTCCCCACCCTGTCTACCACACACTTCCGGGCACTCCCTATCAGTTCGACGAGATGCTCGGCGCAGTCTGGCGCGAAAGCGCGCATTCGCACCTGGGTACTGGCGAACGCATCGTGATGGCCTCGGTCCTTCAGCAGAAGGATGACAGCGGCCACTCACTTGCCGCTGAACTGATCCATATGTCGGGTACCGGTGCAACACGCTGGCTGACGTTCCTGTTCGACCGGGCAGTCGTTCCGCTGTATCACTTGCAGGCACGCTACGGTCTGGGCTTCATCGCTCACGGTCAGAACCTCATGCTGCGTTTCCGGGATGAACTTCCGGTCGGCATCCTGCTCAAGGATTATCAAGGAGATCTGTTTCGCACTGATGAGGACTGGACCAGCCATCCCGGCTTGCCAGTGCAGGCATGGGATGCGTTGCCAGCCTTGCCTCCCCACTTCCTGATACATCACCTGTGGACCGGACTGTTCGCCAGTGTGTTCCGTTTCATGGCGCCACAACTGGAAATTGAAGGCGTATTCAGTGAAGACGCCTTCTATCGACTACTTGCCAAACGTTTGCAGATCTATCAGGACAGCCATCCGACACTTGCACCACGTTTTACCAGGTTGGGATTATTCAGTCACAAAATGCCTCTCCTGTCGCTGAATCGGGCCCGCTTTTCCCATGGCTATGGCGATATGGCCCAGCGCCCCGTTCATTCACCGGGCCCCTTGCTGGATAACCCCCTGATATTCGGAGCGCCATCCGGGAAATAGCCACTCGCCCTCTATTTCATTCTCGAATTCAGGAATCGTCATGTCCATTCACTTTGATGTCGCGGGTATCGGTGCGGGCCCTTTCAACCTCAGTGTTGCCGCCTTGCTGGCCCCACACGGAAGAATCCGCAGCGCCTTCTTTGACCGGCGCGAACAATTTGACTGGCATCCGGGCATGATGGTCGACGATGCAGCGATGCAGACCTCTTTTCTCAAAGATCTGGTTTTGTCTGCAGACCCTACTAGCGCATATTCTTTTATTGCCTATCTGGTAGCCAAACACCGCTTTCATCGCTTCATTCATGCCGGCTTTACCCATGTCCGACGATATGAGTTTGCCGATTACCTGCAGTGGGTGGCAGAAAAACTGCCTAACCTGCATTTCAAGCACGAAGTGCAAGAAATCAGGTGGAGCGAAAACGGTTTCCGCTTGCAATTCGACGGGAAGTGCGAACATGCCCGACATTTGGTTGTCGCCACCGGACTTACGCCCAACATTCCCGACTGGGCCCGTCGGCATGAACACCCGCGCTGCCTGCATTCCCATCACTATCTGGCGCGGGTTCCCGACGCGACAGGCCTGCGCATTGCGGTTGTCGGCGGAGGACAAAGTGGTGCCGAGGTCGTGCTTGACCTGATGTCTGGTCGACGTGGCCGGACACAATCGATCTGCTGGCTGTCACGGCGGCACACGCTGGAGGCACTCGACGAGGCACCGTTCAGTAACGAATTCTTCACCCCCAGCTATGTCAACGCGTTCCATTCGTTGCCAATGGCATGCAAGCCCGCGCTGATCAGGCAGCAAACATTGACTGGTAATGGCATTTCACACGAAACGCTCAGGCAGATTTACCAGACACTCTATCTGAGCAGCTTGCAGGAGGGCCGGGAACAAAGGCTGCGCATCCTTCCACACCGGGACGTAAGGGCAATGGAATGCCTCCCCGCTGGCGGCTGGATACTGGCTGCCCATAATGGCTTTGATGACCGGATCCATCACGTCGACGCTGATGTAGTGGTTCTGGCCACAGGTTATCTGACCCGGCTGCCCGCCTGCATCGAACCATTGCGGGGCCGGCTGAATATCGATCAGCAAGGGCATTTGCCGCTGCGTCATGATTTCTCGGTGCCCTAGGACGGGCCGGCTGACCACCATATTTTCGTGCAGAACGGCGGGCTTCACAGCCACGGCATCGCGGATCCACAACTGAGCCTGGCAGCCTGGCGCGGTGCAATCATCGCCAATGCCATTCTCGGTGAAGAGCGGTATGCAACGGCAGCCCCCCCCTTTCCCATCGAGTGGGCCAGCGAGGCCGCTCCCGGCTCGTGGAGCCAGCGTGGGCAGGACCACACATGAACACCATCCCCGGTTCCCTCCGGGCCTCCCGACTCAGCGTGGCATTGGCTGGCAAGCAGGTGCTGTCGGAGATTGACCTGGCTTTCCCCGATGCTCGGGTCAGCGCGCTGTGCGGCCCAAACGGTTGTGGCAAGAGCACGTTGCTCAGGGCGCTGGCCGGCCTGATCAGGCCGCAGGCCGGCAGCGTCTGGCTCGGCGACCGGCTCCTTTCTGCGATGACGGCACAGGAACGAGCACGGCATCTGGCAATACTGGGGCAATCTCCTCTGCTGCCCACCAGCATGACCGTTGCCGAACTGGTTGCCTGCGGCCGGTTCGTCCATACCGGGCTGACGGAAAGGATCAGCGACGGCAACCAGCGCTGGATCTCGTGGGCCATCAGTGCCAGCGGCCTGACTGCACTGCGTGACCAGCCGCTGTCACGGCTGTCGGGAGGGCAGCGCCAGCTCGCCCGGATCGCCATGGCGCTCGCACAGGGAAGCCATACGCTGTTGCTCGACGAGCCCACGACCTTTCTCGATGTTCATCACCAGATGGAAATCCTGCAGCGGATGCGTGCGCTCAGTCGCGAGCACGGTCTGACCGTACTCTGGGTGCTGCATGATCTGAATCAGGCTGCGGCCTTCTCCGAGCACATGGTGCTCATGCGCGATGGCCGCGTGCATGCCGAGGGTCCACCGGCCACCCTCGCCGTACCGGCAGTGCTGTCATCCGTATTTGGTGTGGACATGTGCGCCGGCCTGATCGACGGCCAGCCCGTCTGCCTGCCGCGCATGAGCACACCGGCGGAACAGCCACCATGCGTCCCCTGAGCACTCGTTGCAGCCATCCGTTCACATGGCTGCTGGGCGGCCTTCTGGTCGCAATCGGCTTGAGTCTGACCGGACCGCTGCCATCTGGCCGCATCACGCTGCAGACCTGGCTGAACGGCCATGTCGACGGAGACACCCTGTGGATCGCCTTCAGTCAGTTGCGTCTCCCCCGTGTCGCGGCAACGCTGATGGCGGGCGCAGCGCTGGGCATGGCGGGTTGTCTGCTTCAGGCACTCTCTCGCAATTTCCTGGCATCCCCCGGCGTGCTGGGCGTCACAGCAGGCGCCCAGCTGGGGTTGATCGCCACCGTGCTGCTGCCCGCAAGTCTGGCGCTGGCAACCGTACCGACGGTTTTTGCCGGTGCGCTGCTCGCCGTGCTGTTCTGCTTCGTCATCGCTGGCGGCTGGCGTGCCCATCCGCTGACGCTCGTACTGGCCGGCAGCGTGGTGTCACTGCTGCTGTCGGCCATGGTCAGCCTGATACTGGTACTGTTCGATCAGCACGTGGCGGGGGTTGCACTGTGGAGTGCGGGCTCGCTGTTTCAGTCCGGCTGGACGGGTGTGACCGGTGGTCTGCCCTGGTTCATGCTGGCCACCGCCATGGCCTGGCGCAACCGCAACCAGTTGCAACTACTGGCGCTCGGGGATGACAGTGCCGCCAGCGTGGGGCTGAACGTCGATCGCCTCCGCCGCCGGCTGTTGCTGATTGCCTCGCTACTTTCAGCCGTGGCCATGACCCTGGCGGGACCACTGGGGCTGGTCGGGCTGCTCGCGCCCAATCTGCTGCGCCTGGCCGGGATCAGCCAGCCGGCCCGGCTGCTGCCGGGTGCCGGACTGACCGGGGCACTACTGCTTGCATTTGCAGATCCGCTCGCTGACTGGCTCGGCGATACCAGCCGCAGCCTGCTGCCGCTGGGCGTCGCCACGGCAGTGGCCGGGACGCCATTACTGCTGTGGCTGATCGGCAAGCAGGCGTCCGCCGGACTGCCCGTGCCGACACGATTCCCGGACAGTCGCCCTCCGTTTCCGCATGCATCCTTCCTTACGCTGGCCATCCTGCCGCCGGTTGCCCTGCTGGGTCTGCAACTGACGCCGGACCAGTTGCTCGACGGCTGGCGAAACCCATCCAGCCTTGCCGGGCTGTTGTTCGATCTGCGCGGACCGCGCGTTGGCGTAGCCATGCTGGCCGGGACACTGCTGGCAGCCAGCGGCGTGCTGCTGCAGGGCGTGGTACGCAACCCGCTGGCCGGTCCCGAACTGCTCGGGCTGAGCCAGGGTGCGGCACTGGCGATATTGCTGTCGCTGGTCTGGTTTCCGGATCCGGCATGGCATGTCCGCCTGCCCTTTTCCCTGATCGGGGTCGGCAGCCTGCTCAGCATCCTGTTGTGGGTCACCCGCAAACAACAATGGGCGCCGATGCAGCTGGCGCTCGGCGGCATGGCACTGGCCACCCTGTGCAGCGCATTCGGCACCCTGATTGTTGCCCAGTCGAAGTTGCAACCGGCCCAGGCCGTGACCTGGCTGGTGGGCAGCAGCTATGGTCGAGGCTGGGCCGAAGCCGGCCTGCTGCTCGCTGGTTGCGTGACGCTGCTGCCGCTGGCCTACCGCCAGGCGAGAGCACTCGACCTGCTGGAGCTCGGAGACGAAACCGCAACCAGCCTTGGCCTGGCGGTCTCATCGGTCCGCCTGCGACTGCTCGGCATCGCCTGCGTGCTGGCCGGACTGGTCGTCGCCTGCGCCGGCCCGGCGGGTTTTGTCGGACTGGTCGCGCCGCACATGGCGCGCCGGCTGGGGGCTGGCCGGCATCGGCCGCGGCTGGTGCTGGCCATGTCGCTGGGGGCCATTCTGTGCGGACTGGCCGACCTGCTCGGACGCACCCTGCTGGCACCGCAGGATCTGCCGTTCGGTCTGATCACCACCTTGATCGGCGCACCGGTCTTTCTTTGCCAGTTGATGTATGCACGGAAGGCAACATGAGCCCGCCCGATCCTCGTCGCTGGCTGACCGGCCCGCTGGCCCCTTACGCTCGTTGCGTAGTACTGGAACCGGATGGTGCCAGTGAAATGGCGGTTGGTATGCTGCGAGACCCGGAAAACATTGCAGCAGCAATGGCGCGCTATGCCTCCAGGCATGCCACCGCCCCGCGCCGTGCGCTGGTCTCCCAGTGGCTGAAGCGGTACCTCGCCTGCCTGCTGATCCCGCAACTGGCATTGCTGCAGCATGGCTGGCGCTTGCCGCAGGAGATCAGCGCACTGTCGCTGCGGATGGGTCCGGATGGAGAGGCCTGCGCCTTCCGTTATGCATATGTCGGCGCACCGCTGCAGGATGACACGGACCGCTGGAGCGAACTCCTGTTTGACCACCTTGCCCCGCTGATCGCGGCACTGGCCAGCCACGGCCGGCTCGCACCCCGCGTGCTGTGGAACAACCTCGGCAATCTGCTCGATGCAATTTTCTCCAGACTGCCGTCATCCAGTGAAGCAGACCGGCTCTTTCTGCTGGAAGCCGGGCACTGGCTCCTGCCGGACGGATCAGGAAACACGCTTCGCAACCCGATGCGATATCCCGTCCGCCATATCGCCCCACTGCTGCCCGAGGTCCGGACAACTCCGACCCGCTTGCGCCGCCTGTGCTGCCTGCGGCACGAAATTCCCGGCATGGTGTATTGCGCCAGCTGCCCGCACCTTGAGCATCTCGATCGGACTGAACTGCATGCCCTCCTTGAACACTGGCAGCGACAGGATTAGCCGCCGCCGGTTGCTGTTCGCCACGGCCCTGGCCGCGCTGCCTTCACAGGCTCGCACTCCCCTGCAGCATCGACAGCCCCGGGTGATCACTCTCGAGTATCACGCTACGGAAATGGTCCTGGCGCTGGGCGTCACGCCGGTAGGGGTTGCCGATACCGGCGGCTACAGCCGCTGGGTCGGTGTGGAAAAGGCACGGCTCGCCACTGCCATCAATGTTGGCAATCGGCAACAGCCATCGCTGGAAGCCATCGCCATGCTACGCCCGGACCTGATCGTGGCAGTCGACTTCCGGCATGCATCGCTGAAAGCCCTGCTGGAGCGCATTGCTCCGACCCTGATGTTGTCCAGCAGTGAACGTGAAGGACTCGCCGCCGTATTCGAGGACCATCGTCAACTTGCCCTGACACTGGGTCTGGAAACGCGCGCAGGGCTTGCGCTGACAGTACTGGACGACTGTCTCGCCAGAGAGCGGAACCGACTGGCTGCGGCGGGCTGGGCCGGCAAGCCACTGGCCATCCTGCAGCACATCGCCGGTGTGCCGCAGATGTGGGCCTTCGCCGGCAACAGTGTGCCGGGTGGCGTGCAGAAGGCACTGGGCCTTGGCGGCCCGTGGCTGCACGAGCGCGCGCGGCAGGGAATCACGGTCAAAACAGTTGAGGAACTGCTGGTTCTGGACGTCACCCTTGCCCTGCTCGGCGGCGCCCCCCCGCAGACGCCGGTATGGAAGCAGGCACCCGCCGTTCGGCACGAACGGCTGCTGGTTCTGCCTGACGGTCTGTGGCCATTTGGCGGACCGGTATCGACGGTCCGGCTGGTGCGGGCACTGAGCACCGCCTTGCTGCGTCGGGGGCATGCGGACCGGCCATAGTGACATTCCGCAAGAAACCGGCTGGTTTATAGCGTCAAAAAGCAGGCTGGAACAGGAGGAGACCCCATGATCACGCAGGCCGACCCCGCGACTGCCCAGCGCTGCACCGGCACGCCGACCGTCATCGTCCATGACAACCGTTGTCTCACCGTTCGCACCATCCGCTACAACCGGACCGGAGACGAAGACGGCGATGCGGACGAATGCGTTCGATGCGGACGGGGCCACCGTGCGTCGGCTGAGCGGGATTGCCGGGTGACAGCGGTCGCTGTCGGCTCGCCCCCAAATGGCAAGCAGGTTGGCAAATGCGACGATCCATCCAGCCCGGTGCGTCGCTTCCGGGTCCGGCTAGACACCTCGGGCCTTCTTCCACTTGCGCAGCCGTGCCCGGGCATTGGCATACGGCGACGAGGTATTGAGCTGGATCATCCGTCCGAGCGGATACTTGCCGTACCACGCTTCGCCATACAGCGAGGCGTCGGTTTCG
Organism: Microvirgula aerodenitrificans DSM 15089; assembly: GCF_000620105.1. Classification (NCBI taxonomy): domain Bacteria; kingdom Pseudomonadati; phylum Pseudomonadota; class Betaproteobacteria; order Neisseriales; family Aquaspirillaceae; genus Microvirgula; species Microvirgula aerodenitrificans. The sequence goes on from NZ_JHVK01000016.1 coordinate 74,038, forward strand.
CGCATGACCCGCTCGACGATATCGGCATGGGCGTGGGCCAGCGCGTCCCGCCGCGCCGGAAAATCCAGCGCGGCGTGGTCACGATAGAACCGCTGTGCCAGCCGGCCGAGTTCATTCCACTTGAATCCGGTATCGGGGAAATCCACCGCCCGCCCGGCGTCCCGGCCGGCACACCACTTCAGCACCAGCAGGTTCCAGCCCAGCAGATAGGCCACCAGGTCGGCCACGCTGATCAGCGTGCCCTGCACATGGCCTTCCAGTGTCGCCTCAAAGGCCTGCGCCGGCGGCACCGTGCGCAGCTCGGCATCGAGCTGCGCATAGCGGGTTCGTATCGCGTCCAGCAGTTCGCGCTGGTTTGCGGGGATCGGCATGACATCTTTCGCACAAATCGGGGCGGCCATCATCCGCCTGCCGCCGGCGGGCCGGCAAGCTCAGGCCCGGGCGACCGCCTCCATCTCGACCGCCAGTCCGTGGTGCAGTACCGGCACCGGCACAACGGCGCGGGCCGGGCGCAGCTCACCAAGCCAGGCCGCGTACAGGCGGTTGAACAGTGGCCAGTTGTCGATGTCGGTCAGGTAGACGCGCACCTGCAGCAGCCGTGACGGGCTGCTGCCGCAGGCGAGCAGCGCCTGCCCGACATTGGCCAGCACCTGGCGCGCCTGCGCCTCGAAGGGCGCGCCGGTCAGCTTGTGGCCATCGGCGGTGATCGGCAACTGGCCGGACACATAGACCAGCCCGCCGGCGCAGACCGCATGCGAGTAATGCCCGCCGGGCGCCGCCATGGACGCCGGATCGACGAAGCGCGGCGCACTCATGCCTGGCCCTGGATCAGCGCGGCAAAGCGCTGCAGGTCAACATTGCCGCCGGACACGATAATGCCGACCCGCTTGCCGGCGACATCGACCTTGCCATGCAGCGCGGCGGCGGCGGCCAGGCAGCCGGTCGGCTCGGCGACCACTTTCATCCGGCCGGCCAGGAAGGCCATGGTATCGACCAGTTCCGCATCGCTGACGGTGACAATGTCATCGACCAGCTCGCGAATGACCGGGAAGGTGTAGTTGCCAAGATGCTGGGTCTGGGCACCGTCGGCGATGGTCTTTGGCGTGTCGATATGGACGATTTCGCCGCTGCGGAAGCTGCGCTGGCCGTCATTGCCGGCCTCGGGCTCGACCCCGATCACCTTGCAGGCCGGGTTCATCGCCTTTGCCGCCACCGCGCAGCCGGACAGCAACCCGCCGCCGCCGAGGCAGACCAGCAGCAGATCCAGTTCGCCGGCCTGCTCGATCAGTTCCCTGGCGGCCGTGCCCTGCCCGGCCATCACGTGCGGATGGTCGTACGGCGGAATCAGCGTCAGGCCGCGTTCGGCTGCCAGCTGCTTGCCGATGGCCTCGCGGTCCTCGGTATAGCGGTTGTAGAAGATCACCTCGCCGCCATAGCCGCGCGTGGCTTCGACCTTGATTGCCGGTGCATCCTCCGGCATCACGATCACTGCCCTGACGCCAAGCAGCCGCGCCGACAGGGCAATCGCCTGCGCATGGTTGCCGGACGAGAACGTGATCACGCCGCTGGCCTTCTGTTCCGGGGTGAACTGCGAGATGGCGTTGTAGGCGCCACGGAACTTGAACGCCCCCATGCGCTGGAAGTTCTCGCATTTGAAGAACAGCTTGGCGCCGGTCAGCGCATCGGCCGTCGCCGAAGTCAGCACCGGGGTCTGGTGGGCGACGCCACGGATGTGTTCATGGGCAGCGACAACATCGGCAAAGAAAATGGGCAGTGCGGTCATGGTCGGTCTTCCTGGGGGAGATAGGTATAGACGGTTGAACGGGCGACGCCGAGGGTCTGCGCCACTTCGGACAGCGCGCGGCGCAGGTCCAGCAGCCCGCTGGCAGCCAGTTCGCGCATCGCATCGCGGCGCTGGTCGAGATTCAGGCCCATCGGCGTGGTATTGCGGGCGGCGGCATAACGTTCGAGCACGGTGCGGACTTCTTCGACCCGGCGCGGCGCCAGCGATTCGTTTACCGCCGGTGCCGGCGTGTCGGTGCGGATCAGCTGGCCGAGCCCGGCGGTCATGGCGCCCAGCATCGACACATCCATGTTCAGGCAGATTGCGGCGACGAACTCGCCGTCGCTGTTCTTCAGTCCGATCGATGTGCTCTTGGCCGGACGGCCATCGGGAAAGCGGTTGGCGTAGTTCTGGATGACTTCCGGGAAGTCGGGATTGGTGATCCGCGCCAGACCGAGTTCGGTCGCCGCGTCGCCGACTTCGCGGCCGGACAGGTTGTTGGCGATCGCCACCACCGCGTGTTCGGGCCGGGTCAGGTCGTGCAGCACGACCTCGACCAGCGGCGCAAAGGTCTGCCCGAGCGCATCGACGATTTTCCGCGCCTCGCGCAACAGGAGCTGGTTTTCTTGGAGATTGGGCATGAGTGACATTATGTCCATTAATGACAAAACGTCAACCACTACAAGAAAATTGCCCTGCTACACCCCGACACTCTTGTAAACCGCCACCAGATCCAGCAGCAGTTGCGCCTCGCTGTCCGCCCGGGCGCCCTGCGCCTGCAGTTGCGCGCTGCGTGCGTCGAGCACGGTCAGGAAGTCGGTCATGCCGCCAGTCTGCCGCGCCTGCGCCAGCGTCAGTTCGTCGCGGCGGGCGGCCTCGGTCCGGGCCAGTTGTACGCGGCGCTGCTGTTCCGCCGCATAGCGCGCCAGGGCACGGTCGACATCGTGCCAGGCACCGAGCACGCTCTGCTGGTAGGCAACAGCGGCTTCCTGCTGTTCGAGCTTGCGCAGGGTAATCGTGCTGCGCCGGCGGCCCTGGTCGAACAGCGGCAGGGTCAGGCTGGGCCCGATCGACCACTCGCGGCTGCCCCAGTCGCCAAACTGCCCGGCCTGATAGGAGTCCAGACCAAAGCGCGCACCAATGGTCAACCGCGGATACAGGTCGGCCACCGCCACGCCGACCTCGGCCACGGCCGCCTGCAACCGTGCCTCGGCCGCACCGATGTCCGGGCGGCGCTGCAGCAGCGCCGAGGGCACGCCGAGCGCGAGGTCCGGGCGCGGCCAGTCGCCGGGGCCGCGGCCGTTGTCGGCCAGTTCGGTCTGCAGGGCGCCGGGGCGCTCTCCGAGCAGCAGGGTCAGCTGATTGATCGCCTGCGCCTCGCGCGCCAGCCAGGGCGGCAATGCGGCTTCGGCGTCTGCCAGTTGTGCCCGGCGGTGCTCGGCCACCCCGCTGTCGTCCAGCCCGCCGGCCACCCGTGCCTGAGCCAGTTGCAGCGCCTCGCCGGCGGCGGCCACCCGCGCCCGGCCCAGCCGCTGCTGCTGCTGGGCCGCTCGCAGTTCGACATAGTTGCGCACCACCTCGGCCGTCACACTGAGCGTGACCTGCTGCAGTTCGGCACGCGATCCGGCGATGCGGGCATCGGCCGCCTCCAGCTGGCGGGCGACCCGTCCCCACAGATCGGCCTCCCACGACGCATCGAAACCGGCCTGGTACACCGTTACCGGTTCGCTGAGCACGCCGACCAGTTCGTCGTGGCGCGCCGGCGACAGCACGTCGATCAGCCGGGTGCTGACGGCATGCTCACTCTGCCGCTGACGATCGAGACTGCCGACGGCATCGACCTGGACCCCGCGCTGTGCCGCCACGGTGCTGCGCTGAACGCGGCTCTGGGCGAAGCGCAACGCCGCGGTGCGCACGTCCGGGCTGGCGGCACGGGCGCGCTCGACCAGCCGGTCAAGCAGCGGGTCGCCGAACGGCTTCCACCAGTCCGTCTCCAGCCAGCTTTCGACCACCGGCACCGCCAGCGCATCGGCGCCACTGCGCCATGCACGCCAGTCGTCCGGTGCCGGAATCTGCGGCCGGTGATAATCGGGGCCAGCGGCGCAGCCGGCCAGGGCAAGGATCAGCGCCAGTTCGATCGGGTTCGGGGTACGCATCATCAGGGTCTTTCTCGTCATGACAGCCGGTGGCGGAACAGCCATGCCGCCAGCGGCAGCGTCAGCGCCGCAATCACCAGCAGGGGCAGCAGGTCGAGCGCCACCTCGCGCAGACCGACGCCCTCCAGATAGACGCGCTGCACCAGGTTGATGGCAAAGCGCAGCGGATTGGCCAGCGTGGCCAGTTGCAGCGCGTCCGGCATATTGCTGATTGGCGTGGTCAGGCCGGACAGCAGCATCAGCGGCATGACCAGCACAAAGGTGTACAGCATCGCCTGCTGCATGTTCAGCGACACAGCCGAAATCGACAGGCCGATCCCGACACTGGCAACGGTAAAGCACAGCAACCCGGCATACAGCGTCAGCAGCGAGCCGGCCATCGGGATGCGGAACCAGAACAGCGCCACGAACAGTACGATCGTCGACTGGGTCAGCCCGACCAGGATCGGCGGCAGTGACTTGCCGATCATGATGTCCAGCGGCGTCAGCGGCGTGACCAGCAACTGGTCGAAGGTGCCCTGCTCACGCTCGCGCGCCACCGACAGTGCGGTCAGCATCAGCGTCTGCAGCATGCTCAGCGCGGCGATCAGCCCGGGAATCAGGTTCCAGCGCGTTTCCAGATTCGGGTTGTACCAGGCTCGGGTCTCGATCTGCAGCGGCAGCGGCGCGGCGCCGTGCCGTTCCCGCCAGTCGGCGTTGAAGCGCTCGACCACGGCATTGACGAAGCCGGCCGCCGAACCGGCGGTGTTCGAGTTGCGCGCATCGAGCACCAGTTGCAGCGGCGCTGCTTCGCCGGCTTCCAGCTGCGTGGCAAAGCGCGGGCCGATGCTGATCACCAGCAACGCCGGCCCACTGTCGATCACGCGGCTGATGTCGGCCCGGGTACGCAGGGTTTCGATGCGGTGAAACACGCCGGTGCCATCGAGATGGGCAACCAGTTCGGCCGATGCCGCGCTGCGGCTCTGATCGAGCAGCGCATACGGCACATGGATCAGATCGTAGGTGGCGGCATAGCCGAACAGCACGCTCTGCAACAGTGCCGGGACGAACAGGATCACCCGGTTGGCGGGGTCCTTGAGAATGGTCAGCAGTTCCTTGCGACACAGCGCCAGGATGCAACGCAGGCGTTCCAGCATGATTCAGTCCAGTCGCTTGTGGGTGACCGCACGCGCCAGGGCCAGCAGGACCACGGCGTAGACGGCGAGGATGGCGCAGTTCCTGAAGATCAGCGGCCAGACATCCCCGGCCAGGAACAGGGCACGGATCAGTTCCATGAAATAGGTGGCCGGCAGCGCCTGGCCGATGATGCGGATGACCGGCGGTACATTGCGCAGGTCGAACAGAAAGCCGGACAGCATCATCGACGGCAGGAAGCTGGCGACCAGCGCCACCTGGCTGGCCAGAAACTGGTTGCGCGTCACCGCCGAAATCAGCAGGCCGACGGCAACGGCGACCAGCAGGTAAAGCATCGACGCGAACAGCAGCACCAGCAGCGAACCGTACATCGGCACCGCAAACAGGAAGCGTGCGGCCAGCAGGCACAGCACCAGCCCGACCAGGCCGATGGTGAAATACGGCACCACCTTGGCCAGCAGGATTTCGATCGGCCGCACCGGCGACACGAACAGCGCCTCCAGCGTGCCGCGCTCCCATTCGCGCGCCATGACCAGCGCGGTCAGAAAGGCGCCGACCAGGGTCATGATCAGCACGATCAGACCCGGTACCAGATACCAGGTGCTGGTATTGGCGGCGTTGAACCACAGTCGCGTCTCCATGGTCACCCCGCCCACCCGGTTGCCGCTGCCGGCCGGGCCGGCGCGGTCGGCCCGCGTCAGCGCCCACTGGCCGAGCGCACTGGTGATATAGCGCTGGATGCTGCTGGCACGATTGGCGTCGGCGCCATGCAGCAGAATCTGGATGCGCGCATTGCCATCGGCCAGCCGGCGGGAAAAATCCACCGGCACGCGGACGATGGCATCGACCTTGCGCGCCCGCATCAGCCGTTCGGCATCCTGCATCGAGGTCAGCATCACCGCCGACAGGAATGGCGACAGCCGCAGCCCGGCCACCGCCTCGGTGGCGGCCGGCGACGGATCTTCCAGCACCACGGCCAGCGGCGCGTTGCGCACGTCCAGCGACAGTCCGTAGCCGAAGATCAGGATCAGCAGCATCGGCAGCAGGATGCCGATGGCCAGATTGCTCCTGTCGCGCAGCAACTGGCGGAATTCCTTGCGGATCAGTGCCCGCAGCCGGGCGGCAAAGCGTCCGTCGCCGATCATCGCGCCCCCCGTTCCCGTGCTGTTTCGACGATGCCGATAAAGGCCGCCTCCATGCCGGCGCCGGGGTCGCCGGCGATGCCGGCCTGGCCGCGCACCTCGCCCGGCGTGCCGATCGCCAGCAGCTTGCCGGCGTCCTGGATCACGATGCGATCGCAGTACTCGGCCTCTTCCATGAAGTGGGTGGTGACGATAATGGTGGTGCCGGCAGCGGCCAGTGCGGTGATCCGCCGCCAGAAGGCGCGCCGCGCGCCCGGATCGGCACCACTGGTCGGTTCATCCAGAAACAGGATGTCCGGTTCGTGCAGCAGCCCGGTCGCCATCGCCAGCCGCTGGCGGAACCCGCCCGGCAACTGGCCACTGGCACTGTCCATCACCTCGGCCAGGTCGAATTGCGCCGCCACCGTGGCGATGCGTTCGTGCAGGGTCGTGCCATGCAGCCCGTAGGCATGACCAAAGAATTCCAGGTTTTCCCGCACCGACAGATTGGCGTACAGCGCGAACTTCTGCGCCACATAGCCAATGCGCCGCCGGGCAGCCGCCCGTGCGCGGCGCAGGTCAACCCCGGCCACCCGCAGGCTGCCACTGCTGGCCGGCAGCAGTCCGCACAGCATGCGGAAGGTCGTGGTCTTGCCGGCGCCATTCGGGCCAAGCAGACCGAAAATTTCGCCGCGGCGAACCGAGAAGCTGGTGCTGGCCACGGCAGTGAAATCGCCGAAGCGACGCACCAGATCCCGAACTTCAATGACCGTCGCGTCGTCACTGACTGGCGCGGGGGCAGACACGGCGAGCGGTGTCGTCGGGGCCGGCATGACGCGGCGCTCGCGCAGCAGCAGCATGAAACCGTCCTCCAGCCGCGGAGGCAGCGCGTCGACCGCCAGCCCGTCCAGCAGCGCCGACAGCGCCGGGTCCGCTCCATCGCCATCGCGGACAAAACGGACCCGCCCGCCCTGCGGTACGGCATCGGCCACGGCCACGGCGTGATCGAGCAGTTGCGCCTGCAGCAGCCGGGCCGGCTGACCAGCCGGCGGCGTGACCGCAAAAACCCGCCCGCTGGCGCGGTCGCGCAGGCTGGCCGGATCGCCCTGCGCCAGCAGCCGGCCGTCATGCAGCACGAATACCCGCGCACAGCGTTCGGCCTCGTCCAGATAGGCGGTGCTGACCAGTACGCTGAGCTGCTCGTCATCCACCAGTTGGCGGACGATGTCCCACAGCTCGCGCCGCGACAGCGGATCGACCCCGACCGTCGGCTCGTCGAGCAGCAGCAGTTCCGGCGAGCGGACCAGGGTGCAGGCCAGCCCGAGTTTCTGTTTCATCCCGCCGGACAGCTTGCCGGCCGGGCGGGCGGTAAAGCGGCCGAGGTCGGTCATGGTCATCAGCCGCGCATAGCGCTCGCGCCGTGCCGCCAGGGGCACGCCGTGCAGATCGGCATACAGATCGAGGTTTTCCTGCACGCTGAGGTCGTCATACAGACCGAAGCGCTGTGGCATATAGCTGATCCGGTTCTGGATCGCCTGCGGGTCCTGCGCGGCGTCGATGCCGAGTACGCGGAGGCTGCCGCTGTCCGCGCGCAGCAGACCGGCCGCCAGCCGCAGCAGGGTGGTCTTGCCGGCGCCATCCGGGCCGACCAGTGCGGTCAGCGTGCCCGGCTCGATCGACAGCGTCACGTCGGCAAGCGCATCCAGCATCCGGCCGGACGGCTTGACGGCGAAGCGCTTGCCCAGCCCGCGGGCGTCCAGCGCCAGCGTACTCATGGTGCATCCGGCGTCAGACGAACCGTGGCCGGCATGCCGAGCCGCAGCCGGTCGCGGCTGTCGTCGACCAGAATGCGGACTTCGTAGACCAGGCTGGTGCGCAGCTCGTCGGTCTGCACGGTCTTCGGCGTGAATTCCGCCACCGACGAGATATAGCCGACCTTGCCCGGCAGGCGCTGGTCCGGATGGCTGTCGGTACTGACCATGGCGCGCATGCCGGGACGCAGGCGACCGAGATCGACTTCGCCGACATAGGCGCGCACCCACTTCGGGTCGGTCAGCGCCAGCGCATAGGCCGGCCGCTGCGGCGACGCCATGTCACCCGGTTCCAGCAGCCGGCTGCGCACTACGCCATCGACCGGCGCGGTCAGTTGCGCCTGCTCCAGCCGGTAGCGCAGCAGCGCCGTCTGCGCCTGCGCCGCCCGCAGCTGGGCATCGGCTTCGGCAATGTCCTCGTCGCGCGGTCCGCTGACGGCCAGCGCCAGCGCCTTGTCGGCCGTGATCCGCGCCGCCCGGGCCCGCTGCCGGCGGGCAATGGCTGCATCCAGATCCTGCTGGCTGACGGCCTTGCCGGCGGTCGCGGCATGCACGCTGTTCAGCCGTGCCAGCTGCTGGCCGGCATCGTCATCCTCGGCCTGCGCCGAGGCCAGCGCGGCACGCGCCTGGGCGAGTTCCTCCGGGCGGCTGCCGGTCTTCAGCCGGCGCAGCACCTGTTTTGACGCTGCCTGCCGCGCCTCGGCCTGCGCCAGTTCCAGTGTCGCCCCACGGGTATCGAGTGTGCCCAGCAACTGCCCGCGGCGAACCCGGTCGCCTTCGCGCACGGTCAGTGTCGCCACCCGTTCGCTGGCATTGAAAGCCAGCGACACCTGGCGGACATCCACATTGCCGTACAGCGTCAGTACGCCGTTGTCCGGCGACGGCCGCACCAGCCACCAGATGCTGCCGGCAAGGCCGGCCAGCACCAGCCCGGCCACAGCGATCTTCAGTTTCCCGTTCATCCCGACCCGCTCCCGATACGCCGCCATGGCGGTCCATGGCGTCTTCATAATTTAAATTCTAATTTGAATTCTAATTTATGACAAGCCGTCGCGCTACGGTAAGATTATGGGATGAAAACAAGCGATCCGAACGTCCCCGGCGCGCCAGGCCGCAAGGCGCGTGCCGACGGCGACGCCACGCGCCAGCGCATTCTCGACGTCGCCGGCGACATTTTCGCCGAGCTGGGCTACGAGCACGCCACCAGCAAGGCCATCTGCGCACGCGCCGAAACCAATATGGCGGCGGTGAACTACCATTTCGGCGGCAAGGAAGGCCTGTACCAGGCCGTTCTGGTGGAAGTGCACCGGCGTCTGATCAGCCGCGACACGCTGTCGGCGATCGCCGCCAGCGATGCCTCGCCGGCCGACAAGCTCGGCGGCGTGATCGACGCTTTCATTCTCGGCGCGGTCGACGGCGGCTGGCATCTGCGCATCTATGTCCGCGAGATGCTCGGCCCGTCGGCGACCCTGCTGGCCGCCCTGCAGCAGGAAGCGCTGCCGAAAGCCACCCTGCTGCGACGGATGCTGAGCGACTTTACCGGCATCCCGGAGCAGGAACCGGCACTGGCCTGCTGCCAGTTGAACTTCTTTGCGCCGCTGGCCATGCTGCTGCTCGCCGACCGCCAGGTGCTCGGCCGGATGCTGACCGATATCTGGCGCGACCCGGACGCGCTGCGCCAGCACCTGAAGACCTATGCGCTGTCCGGCCTTTCCGCCGTGGCGGCCGCTTATGCCGGACGGGCGTCGGCGTCGTGAGCCGGCTTGCGGCCATGAAAGCAGTGCTCGCTGGCCGGAAAGAGACCACGACGCACCTCATCGGCGAAGCGGGCCACGGCGGCGTCGATCAGCGGATTCAGTTCCGCATAGCGGCGAACAAACTTCGGCGTGTAGTCGTCGAACAGGCCAAGCATGTCCTCGGTAACCAGCACCTGACCATCGCAGGCCGGTGACGCACCGATGCCGATGGCCGGAATCGCCAGCAGGCCGGTCAGCCGGCGCGCCAGCGGCTCGGCCGTCCCCTCGATCACCAGCGCGAACGCACCGGCCGCCTCGATCGCCAGCGCATCGCGCTCGACCTGCGCTGCCGCCTCCGGTGTCATGCCCTGCGCCCTGAAGCCGCCCATGGTGTTGACCTGCTGCGGCATCAGGCCGACATGGCCCATCACCGGAATGCCGCGTGCGGTCAGGAAGGCAACCGTCCCGGCCATTTCCACCCCGCCCTCGAGCTTGACCGCCTGGGCGCCGGTCTCGATCAGCAGCCGGGACGCGGCGCGAAACGCATCGGCCGGCGAGGCCAGGTAGGACGCGAACGGCAGGTCGATCACCACGCAGGCACGCTGCGCGCCGCGCATGACCGCCTGCCCGTGGGCAATCATCATCTCCAGCGTGACCGCCAGGGTGCTGGGCATGCCGTACAGCACCATGCCCAGCGAGTCGCCGACCAGGATCAGGTCGGCATGCGGATCGACCTGCCGCGCCATCGGCGCCGAATAGGCAGTCAGCGACACCAGGCTGCCGGCGCCCTTGCGCTGGCGGATCTGCGGCACCCCGATGCGGGTAACACGGGCGGGTGTACTCATGGCGAAATCCCTTGGCTTGTGAATGACGGCCATCACGCTATCATCGCCGCCATGCATGAACTTGCGGAGCGGGGACAGCCTATGCTGCTGACGGGACAGACACCGAATCACTACCGGGTGCCGGAGCTGGGTGGCCTGCCACGGCCGCTGTATGTGCGCGCGTTCGAGATTCCGGCCGACAGCGAGGTGGCGATGCACAGCCATCCATGGGCGCAGTTCATGCATGCCAGTGCCGGCGTGCTGTGCGTGCATACCCCGCTCGGACGGCACATGGTGCCGCCGCAACACGCGATCTGGATTCCGCCCGGCATGGCGCACGGGGTGACCACCCATGGCCGCATCGCCTTTCACAGCCTGTATCTGGATCCGGGCGCGCTTGAAGGCCCGGGCCCGGACTGCAAGGCGCCGGTAGTCACGCCGCTGCTGCGGGCGCTGCTGCACGAAACGCGGACGCTGCCGGCCGACTACCGGCCCGACAGTGCCGACGGCCGGCTGGTGGCAGTGATTCTCGACCAGATTGCCCGCCTGCCGGCCGCGCCGCTGTGCCTGCCGATGCCCGGCGATCCGCGGCTGCTGCGCATTGCGCTGGCGCTGCAGGCCGACCCGGGCAACGACCGCACGCTGGAGGCCTGGGGTCAGCGGGTCGGCGCGACCCGCCGCACGCTGGCGCGACGCTTTCGCGATGAAACCCGGCTGACTTTCAGCGAATGGCGGCTGTCATTGCGCATGCTGGCCGCCCTGCCGCGGCTGGAGGCCGGCACGCCGGTCACCACCGTGGCCGCCGAGCTCGGCTATGCTTCGCTGTCGGCCTTTATCGCGGCATTCCGCCGTTTTCACGGCAGCACGCCGGGTGCCTTTTTCGATCGCAACGCCACTCGCCGTTAATCGAAGGCGATGTCGGCCGGCTTGTCGATCGGCAGTCCGGCAGCCAGCCACGCCTCATAGCCGCCGGCCAGCGACACGACCTGCCCGAACCCCATGCTCTGCAGACTGACGGTGGCCAGTGCGGCCCGTCCGCCAGTCTTGCAGTACACCACCAGCGGCCGTTCGGTGCGCTGCAGCGCCGGCTCGCTGGAAATCCGGAATTCGAGCATGCCGCGCGGGATGCTGATGGCGCCGGGCAGATGACCCTGACCATATTCATCCGGCTCGCGAACGTCGATGACCAGCGTATCCGCGTCTGCCATCCGCTGACGGACAGCCTCCGGCGCCTGCTCGTCGACGGACTTGCGGGCTTCCTGCACCAGATCGTGGGCGGTTTTCAGCATGGGGGGTCTCCTGGAGGGGCAAATACATTACATTAATAAATATAATATGTTTTGCGCAAGAAAAATCCGCCCCTTACAGCCGGAATCGCGCCACCACCCCCTGCAGGCCCTGTGACAATCCCCGCAGTCCGTCGGAGGTCCGGGCCAGTTCCTCGACCGTCGCGCTGTTTTCACCGGCCATCTGTGCCACCTGTTCCATGCTGCGGGCCAGGCCCTGGCTGGCGCCGCGCTGCTCGTCCAGCGCATGGTTGATGCTGCTGATCGCCGCCAGCACCTCGCTGGCGCTGTCCCGGACCTGAACCATGGCCTCGCCGCTCTTGTCGGCGCTCTCGGTCACGGCAGCCACGTGCTGCCGGCTCTGCGCCATGCTGTCCACCACCCGGCCGGCATTCTGCTGGATCGAGGCAATCATGCGGGTGATCTCCTGTGCCGACAGCGTGGTGCGCTCGGCCAGCTTGCGCACCTCATCCGCCACCACGGCAAAACCGCGCCCGGCCTCGCCGGCACGGGCGGCTTCGATCGCGGCGTTCAGTGCCAGCAGATTGGTCTGGTCGGCCACATCGCGAATCACGGTCACGATATTGCCGATGGCCTGCACTTCACCGGTCAGGCTGTCCATCTCGCCGGCGGTGTCCTGCACGCTGCTGCTGACGGTCCGCATGCGCTCGGCCGAGGCCAGCGCATCGCTGCCGCCCTGTCCGGCCAGGCGGCCGGCCTGCGACGCCTGCCGCGATGCCTCGCCGGCGCTGTCCGCCACATGACTGATGCTGACGGTCAGTTGCTCCAGCGTCGCTGCCGTGGACGAGGTCGAATCGGCCTGACGCTGCGCGCTGGCTGCCACCTGGCCGGACATGCCGGACAGCTGCGCAGCCGAGTCCGCTACCGCGCCGGCGTTGTGGCGGATGTCATGCAGCGCGGCGGACAGCCGGGCACGCATGGTTTCCAGCGCTGCCAGCAACTGGCTGACTTCATCGCGCCCGGCATGGACTGCGTGCCCGCCTGTTGCGGCCAGGTCGCCGTCGGCAATCCGGTTGGCGGTCACGACCGCCCTCCCCAGTGAACGGCCGATGCGCACCGACAGCAGCAGCGCCACCGCCGCGCCCAGCATCAGGCCCAGCGCACTGAGCACGGCCATGACGATTCGCGCCTGCCCGTAGCTGGCGTCGGCTTCGGCCCTGGCCCCGGCCATCAGCGATTCCTGGAATGCCGCCATGGTGTCCAGCCGTGCCATCAGCAACCGGTTGTCGGGCACGATCTGCTCGCGCAGGAAACGGGCGGCGTCCGCCATCTGCCCGGCCTGCACCAGGGCATTGAAACGATCGTAGTGCGACAGCAGCTGATCATGTGCGGTGACAATGTCGGCGAACAGCGCCTTGCCCTTGACCAGATTCAGCGACGCACCCAGCGTATTCAGGGTGTCGGTATTCTTTTTGCGGTTGGCCGCCATCTGCCCGATGACGGTTTCACGCCCGGTGCTTTCACTGGCGAGCAGAATATCGCGAATCAGGCGGGTATTCTCAAGCGAGGTTTTGATTACGCCATTCACCAGCACTATTTTTGAATATCGCGCATCAAGAATATTTTCAAGATTCTGCTGTACCGCCGACATTTTGTTCATGGCGAATACTGCCATCAGCAGTTGCAGCAGCAATACCAGTCCAAAGCCTGTCAGCAGTTTCTGCCTGACGGTCATGGCATCATTCATATTCATCATTTGTATTCCGGATCATTCAGCCATGAATGGTACGGCAATGACATGGCGTGCCCCATACGCCAGAATATCTATAAATTCAGATTGTATATTCCATATATAAATTACATATTCCGGCAGGGCGCCATTCAGGACAGGCCAGACAGCAGGACCGGGAGATCTTGGTCGAAGGCCGAAAAAGTGGGATGCTGCGGACCGGCATTCCCGCCCCGCCCTTCCGGAGTCCGCTGTCGTGTCCACTGGCCTGCATCTGCTGCTGATCGATCCCCAAAATGATTTCTGCGACCTGCCCGGTGCGGCCCTGCCGGTGACCGGTGCCGATGCCGACCTGACGCGCGTGGCCGCGCTGGTCGGCCGGCTCGGGGCGCGCCTCGACCGGATCCATGTCACGCTGGATTCGCATCAGCCCGTGGATATCGCCCACCCGGTCTGGTGGTGCAATGCGGACGGCGAAGCACCGGCGCCATTCACGCTCATCACGGTCGGGGATGTCGAATCCGGCCTCTGGCGCGCGCGCGACCCGCAGCAGCAGGCGCACAGCGTCGACTACGTCCGCGCGCTGGCCACCCGCGCCCGCCATGCACTGGTGATCTGGCCCGAGCACTGCCTGATCGGTGGCTGGGGCCACCAGCTGCATGCCGGCTGCGCCACGGCGCTGCAGGCGTGGGGCCGGCAGACACTGCGCACGGTCGACTATGTGTTCAAGGGCATGAATCCGGGCACCGAACATTACTCGGCGCTGTGCGCCGAAGTGCCCGACCCGGCCGATCCGGGCACCCGTCCCGATCCGGCCTGGATCGCCCGCCTGGCCGGGGCCGACACCGTGCTGATCGCCGGGCAGGCGCTGTCGCACTGCGTGGCCAGCACCGTACGCGATCTGGCCGACGCGCTCGGCGACGCATCCCGCCTGCTGTTGCTTGATGACTGCAGCAGCCCGGTCGCCGGTTTCGAAGCGCTGGGCCGGGAGTTTGTCGACGAGATGGTCGCGCGCGGCATGCGGGTGGAACGCAGCGACAGGGTTCAGCGCCAGGCAGCCTGAGCTTCAATCGTCGGCGGGCGGGTCGAGCGCATCCAGCCCTTCCAGGCGCATGGTCGCCCTCACCAGCCGCTGTTCTTCCTGCTCGATCTCGCGCAGGTTGTCGCTGATGCTGGTCAGGTGTTCGATGGCGGCGCGGCGCGCCTGCTCCGGCAGGCGGCTGGTGACGGCGTGATGCAGCCGCGCATGCTGGCGGTCCAGCTGTCGCTTGCGCTCGGCGCGGTGGTACAGATTGCTCAGCGAGGCGAATACCGAACTCAGCAGCAGGTCGGTCAGCGAACGCAGCGTCTGTACCAGTACCGGATTGTGCGATGCCTCGCAGATCGCCAGGTGAAAGGCATGGTCGACGCGCGCATGCGCTTCGGCATCCACCCCGAGCCGCTGTGCATCGATCAATGCCTGATAGCGGCGGCTGATCAGGATGAAGTCGGCCTCGGTGCCGCGCAGGGCGGCCAGCCGCGCCGACTCGCCTTCCAGCAGCGCCCGGACCTCCAGCAGATCGTACAGGGTGCGCGGATGCGCGCTGTACAAGTGCATCAGCGGATTGCCGCTGCCGTCCGGCGCCATGGCGCTGACCTGCGAGCCCTTGCCATGCGCGGTCTCGATGATGCCGCGCCCGCGCAGCACTTTCAGGCCTTCGCGCAGGGCAGTACGCGACACGCCGAGTTTCTCGCACATGCGCCGCTCGGACAGCAGTGGCTGGCCGGGCTTCAGCACCCCGTCCAGGATCATGCGTTCTATGCGTTCGGCAACGACGTCGGCCAGTTGCCGGGAGCGGCCCGGACCGGCGGCGGTCATGCGCAGCTCCAACTGGTATGACCAGCTGCAGAGCACGGGAAACGGGGATCGGGGATATTGCGCATGGTGCTGATCACAAAAAGGAAACAGAAGGAATCGTCATGTCTTGCAGTGCACAAACTGGTATGACCAGTTGATTTTAGCATGGACGTTCACCGGGAAAGACACCAAGATAAAGTCGTTGCTTTCGTCATGCGGAAGCGGCCGCGGGACAAAAAAACAGTCAGCCCGCGCTGCATCACCCCGCAGTCGGAGCCCCACCGTCACGCCATTGCGACGTCAGCGGGCCTTTGCCGGGGTCGCTTGAGAAACAGAGGGGAACTATGAGCATTTTCTACGACGAACGTGTCGACGGCGTCCTGCCGGATGTCGACAAGGCCGCGTTGCTGGAAGAACTGCGCCGGGTGCTGCCCGACGTCGAGGTGCTGTCCGATGCGGAAGACCTCAAGCCCTACGAGTGCGACGGCCTGTCCGCCTATCGCGCCACGCCGCTGCTGGTCATCCTGCCCGAAACGATCGACCAGGTGCAAACCCTGCTGCGGCTGTGTCATGCGCGGCAGGTGCCGGTTGTCGCCCGCGGGGCCGGCACCGGTCTGTCCGGCGGCGCCATGCCGCTGGAAAAGGGCGTGCTGCTGGTCATGGCACGCTTCAAGCGCGTGCTGTCGGTCGATCCGGATGCCCGTGTTGCCCGGCTGGAACCCGGCGTGCGCAACCTGGCCATTTCCGAGGCCGCGGCCCCTTACGGCCTGTACTACGCGCCGGACCCGTCGTCGCAGATCGCCTGTTCGATCGGCGGCAATGTCGCCGAAAACGCCGGTGGCGTGCACTGCCTGAAATACGGGCTGACCGTGCACAATGTCATGAAGGTCGACATGCTGACCATCGAGGGCGAGCGCATGACGCTCGGCAGCGATGCCCTGGACAGCCCCGGCTTCGACCTGCTGGCGCTGTATACCGGCTCGGAAGGCATGCTCGGCGTGGCGGTGGAGATCACCGTCAAACTGCTGCCGAAACCGCAGATGGCCAAGGTCCTGCTGGCCAGCTTCGACGACGTCGACAAGGCAGGCCGCGCGGTCGGCGACATCATTGCCGCCGGCATCATCCCCGGCGGGCTGGAAATGATGGACAACCTGTCGATCCGGGCCGCCGAAGACTTTATTCACGCCGGTTACCCGGTCGATGCCGAAGCCATCCTGTTGTGCGAACTCGATGGCGCCGAGGCCGACGTGCACGCCGACTGCGAACGGGTCAGCCATATCGTCCGCGCCGCCGGCGCGACCGATGTTCGCCAGGCGCGTGACGAGGCCGAACGGCAACGGTTCTGGGCCGGACGCAAGAACGCCTTCCCGGCGGTCGGCCGCATCTCGCCCGACTACTACTGCATGGACGGCACCATTCCGCGCCGCGAGCTGCCGAAAGTGCTGAAGGGCATTGCCGCGCTGTCGGAAAAACACGGGCTGCGCGTCGCCAATGTGTTCCATGCCGGCGACGGCAACATGCACCCGCTGATCCTGTTCGATGCCAACCTGCCCGGCGAAATGGAACGCGCCGAGGCCCTTGGCGGCGAAATCCTGGAACTGTGCGTCGCGGTTGGCGGCAGCATCACCGGCGAGCACGGTGTCGGCCGCGAAAAGATCAACCAGATGTGTGCCCAGTTCAACAGCGACGAGCTGGAGATGTTCCACGCGGTCAAGGCGGCCTTCGACCCCGACCGCCTGCTGAACCCCGGCAAGAACATTCCGTCCCTGCATCGCTGCGCCGAATTCGGTGCGATGCACGTCCATCACGGGAAACTGCCGTTCCCCGAGCTGGACCGGTTCTGAGCGCGCATTCAGGAGAGATCATGCAACAAGGTTTTCAATCGGCGGACAACAGCGCCGACCTGCTGGCGCAAGTGCAGGCAGCGATCGCCAGCCACACGCCGCTTCGCCCGCGCGGCGGCGGCAGCAAGGATTTTCTTGGCCGCGCCGTCGACGGCGTGGTCCTCGACACCCGCAGCCACAGCGGCATCGTCAGCTATGACCCGACCGAACTGGTCATCACTGCCCGCGCCGGCACGCCGCTGAGCGTGCTGCAGGCGGCGCTCGACGATGCCGGACAGATGCTCGGCTGCGAACCGCCATCCGGTAATGGCGCCGCCACCGTCGGCGGCATGGTCGCCAGTGGCCTGTCCGGCCCGCGCCGCCCGTGGTCCGGCGCCGTGCGCGATTTCGTGCTCGGCACGCGGCTGATTACCGGCCGCGGCACCCACCTGCGCTTCGGCGGCGAGGTGATGAAGAATGTCGCCGGCTACGATCTGTCCCGCCTGCTGGCCGGCAGCTTCGGCTGCCTGGGCCTGCTGACCGAAGTCTCGCTGAAAGTACTGCCGAAGCCGCAGTGCAGCCACAGCCTGCGACTGGAAGTCACATTCGCTGACGCACTGCAAAAGCTGGCCGAATGGGGGCGCCAGGCACTGCCGGTCACCGGCGCCAGCCATGACGGCCATGCGCTGTCGGTACGGCTGGAAGGGGGCGAAGCCATGGTCGAAGCCTCCCGCCTCCGCATTGGCGGCGACACGCTCGATGGCGGCTACTGGGCCGAGCTGCGCGAGCGCCGGCTGCCGTTCTTTGTCGACGCCCGCCCGCTGTGGCGCCTGTCGCTGCCGCCGAATACGCCGCCACTACCCTTGCCCAGCGACGTACTGGCCGACTGGGGCGGCTCCCAGCGCTGGCTGCTCAGTGATGCCGACGCCGGCACGCTGCAGGCATTCGCCGCCATGCACGGCGGCCACGCCACCTGTTACCACGCCGGCTGCGAGCAACCGTTCCAGCCGCTGGCGCCGGTACTGATGCGCTACCACCGCCAGTTGAAGGCACAAATGGACCCGCACGGGATCTTCAACCCTGGCCGGCTGTACGCCGGGCTGTAATCGGGACGAAGCTGATGCAAACCCAGTTGAACGCTGCCGCCCTCGCCCTGCCGCGTGGCGCCGAGGCGGAAGACATCCTGCGCACCTGCGTGCATTGCGGTTTCTGCAATGCGACCTGTCCGACCTACCAGATCCTCGGCGACGAGCTGGATGGCCCGCGCGGCCGTATCTACCTGATCAAGCAGATGCTGGAGGGCGGCGAAGTCACCGCAAAAACCCGCCTCCATCTCGACCGCTGCCTGAGCTGCCGCAATTGCGAAACCACCTGTCCGTCCGGCGTGACCTATCACTCGCTGCTGGATATCGGCCGTGCCGAAGTCGAACGCCGGCTGTACCGGCCACTGGGCGAGCGGCTCCAGCGTGGCGCCCTGCGCGCCCTGCTGACCCGGCCGGCACTGTTCGGTGCCGCGCTGAAAACCGCGCAGGCACTACACCCGTTGCTGCCGCCCTCGCTGAAGCTGAAAGTCCCGGCTCGCGTTCGCCCGGCCAAGCCCCGGCCAGCAACGCGCCATGCGCGTCAGGTATTGATGCTGGAAGGCTGCGTGCAGCCCAATCTGTCGCCGAACAGCAATGCCGCCACCGCGCGGGTACTCGACCGGCTCGGCATCAGCGTCATCCCGGCACCGCAGGCCGGCTGCTGCGGCGCAGTCGACTACCACATGAATGCCCAGCAGGCCGGGCTTGACCGGGCGCGGCGCAATATCGACGCCTGGTGGCCGGCCATCGAGCAGGGTGCGGAAGCCATCGTGCAGACCGCCAGCGGCTGTGGCGCCTTCGTCAAGGAATACGGCCATCTGCTGGCCGCCGACCCGGCCTATGCCGCCAGGGCAGCGCGGGTCAGCGAACTGGCCCGTGATCTGGTCGAAGTGCTGCGCGACGAAGCGCTGGAAAAACTGGATATCCGTGCCGACAAGCGGCTGGCATTCCACTGCCCCTGTACGCTGCAGCACGCGCAAAAACTCGGCGGCGCGGTCGAAAGCGTGCTGACCCGGCTCGGCTTTGAACTGACGGCCGTTCCGAACGGACACCTGTGCTGCGGCTCGGCCGGCACCTACTCGTTTACCCAGCCGGAACTGTCGCGGCGCCTGCGCGACGACAAGCTCGACGCACTGGAAAGCGGTGGCCCCGAAGTCATCGTGACCGCAAACATCGGCTGCCAGACCCATCTCGACAGCGCTGGCCGCACACCGGTCCGCCACTGGATCGAACTGGTCGAGGAAGCCCTCGTCTGACCCACCCGCCCACCGTCGCCCCGCGCGGTGGCAACAGGAGAAACCCCATGCAAAGCAAAGCCGTACTGACCAGCACCGAAATCGACCTCATCCTCGCCGCCGCACGCAGGGAAGCGGAAGCCAACAACTGGGCCGTCACCATCGCCATCGTCGACGACGGCGGTCACCCGCTGGGCCTGCTGCGCCTCGATGACTGCGCACCGGTCAGCGCCTATATCGCCACCGAAAAAGCCCGCACCGCCGCACTCGGCCGGCGCGAATCCAGAGTGTACGAAGAAATGATCAATGGCGGCCGGACCTCGTTCCTGTCCGCACCGGTGCTGCAGGGCACGCTCGAAGGCGGCGTCCCGGTCATTGTCGGTGGACAGACCATCGGCGCTGTCGGCGTTTCCGGCGTCAAGTCCAATCAGGATGCCCAGATCGCCATGGCCGGCATCGCCGCCCTGGCCAGCTGAGTTCTTTACCCTTCTTCCGGCAATACGACCGACTCCGGTCTGTCGTATTTCTTTTGGCCCGCACCCCTCGCGGGCCTTTTTTTCGTCCTGCGGCAACCGGACTCTTTCCTGCGCCACGGCACTGCCCACCCCGATGCCATCCCTTGCTTGAAGCTCGGCCTTGATGTTTTCGTGCCAGCACGATCCGGTTAGTCCCGGAATGGTAATGACCGACCAGTTTCGGGCTTGCTGTCGCATCCTGCCCGGCAGGCACCTCCAGGCGCATGGGCAAGGCCCCGGTTTCACGCATTACCCCCTCATCCATGCCCGGCAACCGGATTTCATGCTCGCTGCTGATCGGGACGTCCACCGGTTCGGCCGGCACTGCAGGTGGGGCGGGTTCTTCTTCCGGCTCGTGAAGCTCGATCTTTATTCTTTTCTTCCATCGCTTCGCTTCTGCTTGCTGGCGCTGTTTCCATTGCTGGTGCAGTTCCCATTCGTCCCATAAGGTATCGGTAGTAACAGCAGGATTTTTTCTCTTGATATAAACAATTATTAATTGCGCAAAAATTATTGACCCGGCCATTCCACACATCATTGATATGACAAATTTATGCCATGCAATATCCGCAGGATCTACAACTAGTTCCTTGTTAAAAAAACAATACGCACGCATGAATAATTCATCAATATTCCATCCAAAAGCCCAAAAAACAATAATTCCTGCAAGAGTTCGTAAAATTCCCGCATAGGTAAAAATATCCCATATTTTTCCGCGAGTATAATTTTCACCTTTGCTCATTTTTTTCTTCATGGACTATTCCCTTCATCCGCGAAAGGCATAGGCAGCACAGATGGAATTCCACCAAATGAATCCCTAATTACGCCAGAAATAAATTCGGGGCACGGATTTGGCTTTCCAAAATTCTGAAACAGAGCTGGAACGTATGGATTAAGAGGTTCACCACCAATACGGGCAGGAAGCTTCGACTTAATTACCGAAAAACTAACAGCTCCCAGTACATATCCACCACCATAAAACATCGCCCCAACCATCGCCCCTTTCACCACATCCTTCCCCTCCCCATACATCCCATTCACCGCTACCGTATTCACCCCACCCACCCCCGCCCCTATCACGGCATCACGCCACAGCGACACCCCACGGAACGGATAGGCCACAGCACCGGTCAAGGCCGCCGCCGCCTGCCCACCGCGGTAAAGCTGCCCCCCGAACAGCTGCCCGGCAGTATCAAATCAGCCTCCCAGCATCGCGCCGATGGTCATTTTCCTGACCGTCAGCCCGGCCAGTACTTCCGGACCTGCTGCGACCACCACCATCGGTAGCGACTGACTCAGGTTACTGGCCTGCTGGTAGTGCCAGGCCGGTGGCA